>JAZQBW010000036.1:0-5408 GCA_045545895.1 Faecalimonas sp. | reverse complement strand
CAACGGATTCAGACAATTATTACATCTACTTTGCTGGAGAGGAAGGAAAGTGGATGAACACAGCAGGAGGCTATCTTTCTACCTTGATTGATAATGTTGTGATTGAGGAACCGGACGGAACGGTAACAAAGGAAAATTTCGATAAAGGTTTGGGTGGTATATTTACAATCGGAAATCACGTCAGCCTTGCAGAACGCTCCAGAAAAGAAGTACCACTGCCTGGTACAAACGACATTGACAAGATGAAAATGACATCCGATGGTGAATACTTATATGCTCTTGTTGAGACTGTGGATGACATTGTAGCATTTGGTGATGAATCAAATCGCATGAGCCTTTTCATCAGTACAGGTAACGTAGGTGGATGCTGGAATCAATACGAATATGTAATTAATCGAGACAGCACAAAGGCATCAAGTAATGCGGTAACAATTGAACGTTATGCAGGTGGTAAGTGGACACAGGTGACCGATGCTGAGGGTAATGCAATTACTGCAAAATACCGCATCGAAGGCAACATGATGCAACTGGCAATTCCTTTGTCGGCATTAGGATGTACAGAAGCCTTTGATATGGAATTTAAGTGGGCAGATAATTACGATGAAGATGATATCTATTCATTCTATACCCAAGGCGATGCTGCACCATACGGACGAGCAAATTATGTGTATAAAGTGGTTGATTCAACAGTGGCGCTAGAAATAGATTCATTTAATGATGCAGATTCAACCAAGGAAAATCCTTATGTCAGAGAGTTTATTAGCAAGAAAGCATATCCGGGTGGTAGTACAATATCATTCAGTGCATATGTTCCACAGTCATTAGGACTGAATGGTGAAAATGACCCTTGGTTTGTAATATCTTGGACGACAGATCCGGAAGTGACTGGTATGTATACGTGGACAGATAACGTTTCTGGTAGAAGCTTATCCTATACGAGAGGACAATGGACAACTTATGATGCGGCGAATGGTTATGAAATTAAGCTCCCTGAGGATGATAAGGAGTATTATATTTATATCACAGGAGAAAAGAATCAATGGAATGATGACAATGGTAATAAATTATCAGTCCAAATTGATGATTTTGTGATTACAGATACATCGGGAAACGTAACGAAAGAAACCTTTAATTCGGGTTATGGAATCTTCAATGCAAATGGTGATGCAGTTGCATTACAGTCTGACAGTAGTTCGGACAGCAATCAGGCAGCAGGACTTCATATCGATGCCTTGCATGAGAGCAGACTAATGAGCTTTATTACAAGAGAAGCATATGCTGGTGGAAGCACGATTTCCTTCAAAGCATATGTACCGACAGATTCCTCATGGTGGGCAATATGCTATACAACTGACCCGTCCGATACAGGTCTATACAGATGGACAGCGGCCGAAGGCAGTTATGGTGCGGCTCAGACGTCTACACTGGGTCAATGGAAAGAATATAGTCTCAAATTACCTGATGATGGTAAGACATATTATTTCTATATTACAGGTGCCAAAGGCGAATGGAGTGGAAAAGAACTCTTTGTTGATGACGTCAAAATATATAATTCAGATGAAACATTGATTGCGAAAGATGATTTCAGAAATGGTCTGCACAATGGTATTTTTAACATTAACGATATGAATGATAATAATGTAGCTGTTTCTTTAGGAATGCCGGCCGAATCCGAACCGGAAGTAACATATGGTGAATACTACGTTGAAGTTAAAGATATGGGCGTTGATGATGTAAGCTTTATAAGTGATGTTGCTTATCCAGCCGGAAGTACGATTTCCTTCGATGCGTATGTACCACACCAGTCAAACGAAAATAATAAATGGTGGAATGTTTCATTTACAGAGAATTATGAGGCACCAAGTCGATATTTTGACCAGAAGCAAGCACCTTTATATGATTATGAAGGCGGATGGAGTAGATACACCGTAGATTTCCCAACATCGGGTGGTCCATATTATGTACATTTTGCAACAGCAGTGGGCGGATGGTCATCATCATTCTTATTTGACAATGTAGAGATTACATATGGCGGACACCAACTTGTATATGAGGATTTCAATTGTTCAAGTTTAGATGAAAGCATATTTGATGAAATCTATGAGGGTGCAGTTTCTCTTATTTTGGATAATGAAGCCAAGGTAGAATTCACGGCATACTCTGCTCCTAACATTAATGGTAAGATAAGTGGAGATGCACAAGTGCAAGTTGATGCAGCTTACAAGGCACTTGCGGAAGCCGGATTTAACAAAGCGCTTGCCCTTCATGAGGGATATACTGAGGTGGCTTCTGCCAAGGAGCAAGCCGGAACTGAACTTACAGATTATGTAAAATGGAGAACAGACAAGCTTGTAGGCGAAGCAGAAACAGCATTGAATATCGCAGCAAAATATGGTTTATCTTATTATGTTAAAGACTGGTCATTCTATAATCTTGGAAGGACGGAAGGAGATGCCGCTGTAATTACTGATTCTATGCTTCAAGGAGAGTTCGAAACAGCAATTAATACAATTCTTAGTAATAGTTCAACGCTTATTGGACATGAGGCATATGCAGGACATTATGCGATGGACGAGCCAGCTGATAATGATGTTGATTTTAATGCTCTGAAGATGCAAGCGAAGTATTATAATTCATTCCCGAGTGTAAGTAAAGGCGAGTTGTATGTTAACTTATTACCGGCATATGGGGAACAGGATGACAGAAACTGGTGGGATAAGTTGGTTGGAAATAAAGCTGACAAATATAACACGGATTACGTAAAGAGTTATGTACAAAAATATTTGAATGTTGCAACAGCTTCAGACTCAAAGATTAACTATATCTCTTGGGATTATTATCCGTTTGCATTGGATACTGATGAAAATAAGGAGTTGCGTGAAGAAAACTATCTCTATAACTTTAAGGTTATGGCAGATGCAGCTAAGAACAACAGTTTAGACCTTCGCTACACACTTCAGGCAACAGGAGAAAGCGGTTATAAGCTTCGTGATATTACAAGCGTAGCTGACTATAGATTCCAGATTTATACAGGTATGACATTTGGAGTAAATGATTTCACATACTATAATTATGGTGGAAAAGGTAACGAATGCATATTCGACATGACGACGGGTAACACGAATGAAGTTCTTTATTCATATGCAAAAACAGTGAATAATGAAGTGCATGCAATTGAAAACATTTTTGCGGATTATAAGTGGTCAGATATTACGTATCAATCAGGTTCAGAAACTACATCGACTATGTCTAAAAGAATGATGGACGGTTTGGATTATGCCAAAAATAATGCAATTGCTCATAGTGGAATAGGCAGTACAACATGTACAGCAGATACCATCTGCGGCATCTTTACTGCTGAAACATCTTCTAGACCATATGGTTACATGGTAACCAACATTGTTGACCCAACATCTAATGCTACAGATAGGGTACAAATGACATTCACTAATGCAAAAGCAGTTTCTATCAGCATGGATGGTAAACAATGGATTCAATCCGGTACTAGTATAGATATCACATTACAACCGGGTGCAGGTGCATTTATTGTACCAATCTTAAACTAATACATAAGGAATGAAACTTATGAACCTAAAAAACTATAATATAAACTACGACAGAGCTATCTCGTCCTGGGACGAGGCTCTGCCACTAGGCAACGGAAAGATGGGCTGTCTCCTTTATGGAGACGGTCCTATCCGTCTGTCTATGGACCGTGTGGATTTGTGGGATACAAGACCCCATCCCACGACCTTAGAGGAAGGATTTAATTATAAGAATTTAGTCAAACTGTCTACAAGTGGTAAGAAGGAAGACTGGGCAGAGAGGAATTGGCTTTTTGAGGATGTGTATGGGGAACTCCCATACCCTTCTAAGATTACAGCGGGACGAATAGAGCTAGATTTCGGCAGCAAGGCAGAGAAGATTTCGTCTGGTGTGGACATTGAAAAGGCAATCGGAACCTTATCTTTTGAGATGGGTAATCTGGAAGTGTTTATGCACGCGACCAGATTTATCGGAATAGCCAAGGTATATGGAGATTTTACTTTGAATTTACATATTCCGGAGTACATTTCCGGAAAGGGATATAATCTGTCTCAGGATTCTATTGAAGGTGGAACCATGACTCCAGAGAAGGGCATGTGCTACCCGCAAGCTACTGTGGTAAACGAGGATGGTTATACTTACTATCGGCAGGAGACAATGACCGATTTTTCTTATGGAGTCATTGTATATACCGTTCAAAGAGATGGATATAAGGAATTGTATTTTACGGTGGAGACGAATGAAGATGCGGATGATTTCATCAGTATGGCGAAGGAGAAATTATTTGCCACATCCAAGGTGGGATACGAGACCTTATTAGAAGAGCACATGACTTGGTGGACTGCTTATTGGAAACAGTCTGCGATTTCCATTGGGGATGAACTTTTAGAGAGAATCTATTATCAGTCATGGTATTTATTTGCGTCTTGCAGCCGTAAGGGGTGTTATCCAATGCCGCTTCAGGGTGTATGGACAGCGGATAATGATAATCTTCCACCGTGGAAGGGGGACTATCATCACGATACCAATACCCAACTATCCTATCAGTCTTATTTGAAGGCGAATCGAATGAAGGAGGGCGAGGCCTTTATCGATTATTTATGGAACTTAAAGCCTCAGTTTGAAAAAGTAGCCAGAGAATTCTATGGGGTGGATGGTCTTCTGATTCCGGGAGTATCTACCATTGATGGAAAACCAATGGGCGGCTGGTCTCAGTATGCCTTGTCACCGACCATGAGTATCTGGACGGCTCAGAGCTTTGATGAGTATTATCTGTATACCGGAGATGGGGAGTTCTTGCGTGAACGTGCATTTCCGTTTTTGGAGGGTGTAGCAAGAGCAATTGCCGGACTTTTAATAGAGAGGGATGGAAAGCTGTATTTGCCTCTGTCCACGTCGCCGGAAATTCATGATGCAGAGCCGGAGGCGTATTTGACACCGAATAGTAATTTTGACTTAGCATTGATTCGCTACTTATTTAGTCGACTTTCGGAGTATTGCTGTATTCTTTCTCAAGATAAATCGTGGTGCGACTATATATTAGGAAAACTGGATGATATTGCCACCATTGATGGTTATATCGGACTTAGTAAGACAGAGCGACTTAGGGAGTCGCATAGGCATTTTTCCCATTTAATGTGTCTATATCCTCTTCATCTGATTAATTATGATACAGAGGAACACAAGGAGCTTTATCACAAGGCTATTGAGGAGATTGAACTTCTTGGTATGGGGCTGTGGGTTGGATTTTCCTATGCAATGTGTGCGCAAGTGTATGCTATGGCAGAAATGGGTAATGCGGCGTATGAGAAACTTCGCCAGTTTGCAGATGGTTTTGTGGCGGAAAATGGTTTCCACTTAAA
>JAZQBW010000035.1:0-2637 GCA_045545895.1 Faecalimonas sp. | reverse complement strand
TCACACCTGCTAGTGCACCTGCCTGCTTTGTGGCCACACGTTGCTTATCGTGAAAATAGGCTGGCACAGAGATTACCACTTCCTCGATTTCTTCTTGCAAGTACTCCTTCGCATCCTCCACAATGGAGCGAATCACAAAACTACTTAATTCTTCCGGAAGAAATGTTTTCTTTCCAAGATTGTATTTGCGTTCTGTACCCATGTCCTTTTTAAAGGAAGCTGCTGTAGTCTCTGGATGGGTTACTAAGCGTTCCTTTGCAACCTCACCAACTAAAACGTTACCATCCTCTGTGACACTTACTACACTTGGTGTGAGGAAAGTACCAAACCGATTTGGTATCAATTCCACTTTATTGTTACGGTAAACTGCCCCTAATGAATTTGTGGTACCAAGATCAATTCCTATAATAGCCATGGCATTCACCCCTTTCATTTATTTTCTTACTATGTTTGTTTTTTTATTAAATTACACAGTCTAAGCATGCCCTTTCACATACATATGGACGTACATAAGTATCTGCTACATGTACATGTGCCGGATGAGTTGCATATACTTTGATATCTTC
Organism: Faecalimonas sp.; assembly: GCA_045545895.1. Taxonomy (GTDB): domain Bacteria; phylum Bacillota; class Clostridia; order Lachnospirales; family Lachnospiraceae; genus Faecalimonas. The sequence goes on along the minus strand of JAZQBW010000035.1, from coordinate 2,071 downwards.
TGCTTTTTCTAATGTGGTCACAAGTGCGATTTCATGTGTGCTTGATGGAATTGTGTTTTCAACAAATTCCACGGTAAGAAGTCCAGGTACTTGTCCCACAAGACCTTTTAATTCTTTTGCCATTTCTGCTTTGATGGCTGATTTCTTTGACTCTTCTACTTCTGGTTTGAAGTTCCACATAACGATATGGTATATCATGGTTGTTTCCTCCTGTTTTTCTTATATCATTCATTCTACCACATTTTTCTACTAATGGACATAAAAAAGCATCTTGAAATGAGAGTTCTCAGAACAAGATGCTTTTAAATATCATAAATTCCAGTCAATCATTACATTGTAATTAACAAGAATCTAGCAACGAATAATGCTGCAATAATCGTAACAACAATATCTTTCTTCTTGTAGTTTCCTGTAAATAATGTGATTAATACGTATGCAATTGCACCTACCCCAATACCATTAGAGATTGAGTAAGACAATACCATAACAAGTAATGCCATAAATGCAGGAACTGCTGAAGCTGCATCATCCATATCTACCTTAGCGAAGTTCTTCATCATAAGAACACCAACATAGATTAAAGCTGGAGCTGTCGCACATGATGGAATCAATGTAGCTACTGGGCTTAAGAATAAGCAAACAGCGAAGCAAGCTGCTGTTATAACACTAGCAAGACCTGTTCTTCCGCCGGCACCAACACCTGCTGCAGATTCTACGAATGTTGTACATGTAGATGTACCAAGAACTGCACCTGTTACAGTACCAATAGAGTCACACATCATTGCTTTGTCAACATCAATTGGATCACCATTGTCATCAAGCATATCTGCCTGAGAAGCGGTTCCATATAATGTTCCGATAGTATCAAACATATCTACAAGACAGAATGTGATAATAAGAACAATTGCTCCAAATACACCATCAATATGAGCACCGCCAAATGCATTTGCCCATGATTCCGGCTTGAACACACCTGTAACACCAACTGTTGCAAAATCTTTGAATGATTGTCCAATATTTCCAAGGTTAAATGATGGAACTGTAAGTGTTGTTACATAGCAAAGAACTGTAACAACTGCAATACTGATGATTACATTACCCTTTACGTTCTTCTTAGCAAGAACAGCAATCAAAATAAGTCCTACAATCGCAAGAACTACCGGCGATAACTCTTTCCATGCATCAAATGCGCTGAACACACCAACTACTTCACCAGCTTCATTCACAACATCTGTTCCAACTTTTGCGATTACGCCGTGGAAGTCAAATAATTGTGAGATTGTGTATTGGTTTGCTTGGATAATTCCAACATTTTGGAAACCAATGTAAGCAATAAACAGACCAATACCTGCAGGAATCGCTTTCTTTAAACAATCCGGCATTGCTGTAGCAATATATTTTCTAAGTCCTGTTGCTGACAGAATCAAGAAAATAATACCTGATAAGAAGATGATAACAACACCTGATTGGTATCCTTTTACCACATCCACGCCCGAGAAGAAAGCACCTGATACGAATGTTGTACAGAAGAATGCATTTAATCCCATACCACAAGCTTGTGCAAATGGAAGTTTTGCATAGAGTGCCATAAGTAGCGTACCAACAATAGCTACTAAAATAGATGCAATGTAAACAGCGTTCCAGATTTGACCCAAAGCTGCACCATCTGCACCGATTGCTGCGAGCCAACCATTCGCACCACCAGCTGCAACCTGATCAGGGTTAACAACTACGATGTAACACATTGCGAAAAAGGTTGTGAGACCAGCAAAAATCTCAGTTCTTACATTAGAACCTCTCTCTTTGATTTTAAAGAATTTGTCCATCTTTAAATCCCTCCTATGTATAAGTTTATAAAAACACCTTTATTCTATCAGTTGTCACACAGAAAATCAATAACTTGTGAACTCTTTTATTCAACTTCAACGAGTCCATTTTCCTTAATTGTAATCTTCATTCCGTCTTTCACATATTGTAAAAATTCATCTCCAAGAGAATCTACTACCGGCATAGACACCCCATCTACCCACACGTCTGCAAGAATTGCACCGGCTGCCGCAAGGGAATCAAT
>JAZQBW010000034.1:0-34311 GCA_045545895.1 Faecalimonas sp. | reverse complement strand
GCATACACTGTGATAAATGTCATCCGGATTCCATCCTTCTTTAAATTCAATTCTATCAGATTCGATTCTACGTTTATTTAGCAAATCCTCAACATTAATTTCTAATTCCATGGCACACCACTTTTCCTTTATTTCTGATTTTGGTCGGAACTTTTTGCAGACACCATCTGCAAAATCTTCTATTTGTTGTTTTTATTATATACCAAATTCTGTAATGTCTACAACGTAATTTTTAACAATTCCTTTCCTTTTAAAAATAACTGAGAACAAAATAGAAGGACAACATTCTGTCATCCTTCTACTAATTTTTCACAGTTTATTCTGCTATGGAAATGGGTTTTCAGTCTCCATTCCGACCATTGCTTTCTGTTTAAATTCTTTGTCCAATCTATAATTTATGCAAATTTGATTAGGAAACTGGTTCTTCCACATAGCAAGCCGCACCAACCACTGCTTCTGTGTAAAAACCTCCCATATTTTCATATGTTATTATTGCAACTGGTAATGCATATGCAAAAATATATGTACCCTCAAACACATTATCCAATGTTCCTAGGTAGTACAATACATAAACATTTCCATCATAATCCATAACAAACACTGTAGTGATTTCACCGTCTTCGGTCTCTGTAATATCTGTAACTTCTCCATAAATCGATATCAGTTTATCTCCATACTTTGACATATTTTTTGTTAAATGTGCATACGTTATTTCCTCGTCTACAAAATCACTGATAGCTCCCTGAATACTTTCATTTCCCGGAAAGAAATTCGAATGCTCTTTAATAAAGTTAATTGACTTCTCTGAAATTGTAAATTCTGGGTCTGCATTTTGAGCAATCCATTTGTATTTTTCTACTGCAACGCTCTTTTCTGTATTGGTTGTTTCTGTACTTTCTGCCTTATCGTCCGCTGTTTCTGTGCTTTCTGTTTTTATGTCGGAATTAGTATCATTTGTTTCACTGTCATCTTCACCACCAAACATGAGCATACTTCCTAAAACAATAATAACTACCCAAAACCACCACTTTTTATAAATTGGTTTTTTCTTTTTTTTCTTATTTTCATTGTCGTTGACGTTAATCATATTACTTTCTTTTACTGGTTCTCCACATTCAGGACAGACTGACCAATTTTCTTCCATTTGTTTACCACACTTTTTACAAAACATCTCTCTTCTCCTTTAGTATTATTTTTAATGCTACTATATGGTAGCACATCCGAATAAAAAATGCAACTGTTTGGTAACATATTTTTGAGGTGATACTATGCATTTTCAACGAATAGAAGATTTAAGAATCGACAACGATTATACTCAGCAACAAGTGGCAGAGTTCCTCGGTTGTCAGAGAGAGGTGTATCGTAGATACGAAAAGGGAACACGGCAAATCCCTGTGGACTACCTTATCAAACTTTCTCAATTTTATAATGTTAGCGTTGATTATATTGTTAATTTAACTTCTCAAAAAAAAACATACCCTAGGGAATAATACCTTTTAAAGTGCCCGAAACTCCTCATAAACAGAAAAAAAGCCCTGTTTCCAAGGCTTTTTCTCTTAGTTATCTAAAGGAATGAGAGTAAAGTCACCCCTCGGCCATACCGAGGGATTTTACTTTATGAGGGGGTTGGTAGTTGTGTGTCATCAACTACCATGTACTCATTATAAAAAAGAAATGTGTCCAAAATATGATTAGTTTCTAAAAAGAAACTGAATTTTCTAAATTGGTACTTAAGAATTACTTTCTCTTTTCTAACCAAGTTAAAATATCGTCAAAAACCACATCTCTATCCAATTCGTTTAGAATTTCATGTCGGTCTTCTTCGTAGAGCTTTATGCTAACATCTTCATACCCTGCCGCCACATACTTTTGATAAACATTTTCCACACCCTTACCATAATTTCCAACCGGGTCTTCTTTTCCGGCGACAAAGAAAATCGGCAATGTCTTTAAAGTCATCTCTTTCTTTTCTTGTTGATTCATTCTTGCCATGCCATTAAACATATGATAATAAGCATCTACAGTAAAAATAAAACCGCTAAGTGGGTCTGCGGCGTACTTTTCCACGTTCTCCAAGTTTTTGGAAAGCCATGCAGCTCCTAGTTTCTTCCTATAACTACCCACAGCAAGATTATTCACAAACTCACTTCTGTAATACCAGCCCTTCACAGCACCTATAACTTTACAAACTAACTTCCCTGCTGCGAGCACAATGCTTGGCTGCTCACCGGTACCCATTACAATTGCTCCTGCAAGCCCCTGGCTGTGAAGTCCGAGATATTGCCGTAGCAAGAAGGAACCCATACTATGCCCTAACATAAAATATGGAACATCCGGATATTTTTCAGCAGTAAGTACACGAAGCTGATGAATGTCTCCAATTACATAATCATTTCCATCCGGTTTTCCAAAATAACCTAACTTGCTACTGTCAGTAACCGAACGTCCATGTCCCAGATGATCATGGCCTATTACGTAAAACCCATGGGTAGCCATAAATTCTGCAAAATCATGATAACGTCCAATATGCTCCACCATTCCATGACATATCTGCAGAACTGCTTTTATCTCACCTTCCGGTATCCATTCCACTGCATGAATCTTTGTCAAGCCATCTTTCGATAAATAATAAAATTCTTGTTTCATACTCAAATACTCCTTCCTTCAGAACAAAAGGACAGAAACTTCTGTCTCTGTCCTCCTTTAGTCTATCTATCTTCCATTTTTACATAATCTTTGTATGGACAAAGTGGCATATAAGCCGGACGAATAATCTTATCCACATTTTTAAGTTCTTCCAATCTATGAGCGCTCCAACCTACAATACGTGCTGCTGCGAAAATAGGTGTATAAAGCTCTTTTGGAAGTCCAAGCATGCTGTAAACCAAACCACTGTAGAAATCCACGTTGGCATTTACACCTTTATACATCTTACGTTTTTCTGCAATCAGTTGTGGAGCAAGACGTTCTACCATTTCATAGAGCGCGTATTCTTCTTCTTGACCCTTTTCCTTGGCTAGTTGTTCTACAAAACCTTTGAAAATCTCAGCTCTAGGGTCAGAAATCGAATAAATCGCATGACCCATACCATAGATAAGACCTTTTTGGTCAAAGTTTCTCTTTTCAAGCAACCCTACCAAATATTCTTTTACTTCTTCTTCATCAGTCCAGTCTTTTACACTTTCTTTCATATCCTCAAACATCTGAGTCACCTTGATATTGGCGCCACCATGTTTTGGACCCTTTAAAGAAGCCATAGCTGCCGCAATGGTTGAATATGTATCTGTACCGGATGATGTAACGACGTGAGTGGTAAATGTAGAGTTGTTACCACCACCATGATCCATGTGAAGTACAAGTGCCATATCAAGAATCTTTGCTTCCAATGCGGTGTATTTTCTATCTTCACGAAGCATCATCAAGATATTCTCCGCCATAGACAAATCTTTTGATGGTGCGTAGATAAACAAATCTTCCCCTTTTCTATAGTTGTATGCATGATAACCATATACCATCAGCATTGGGAACTGGCTAATCAAGTTCAAACTCTGACGAAGCACGTTTGGAATCGAGGTGTCATCTGCCTTATCGTCATAAGCATACAAATTCAAAATAGAACGCGCTAAACTGTTCATCATATCCTTACTTGGTGCTTTCATGATAATATCGCGCACAAATGTTGGCGGAAGTGTTCTTCTGTCTGCAAGCATTTTGGTAAATGCTTTTAATTCTCCTTCATTTGGCAATTCTCCAAACAACAGCAAATAGGCTGTTTCCTCGAATCCAAAATGTCCATCATCCAAAAACCCTTTTACCAAATCTTTAATATTGTATCCTCGATAATAAAGACTTCCCGGAATCGGAACTCTGACCCCATCTACCATCTTTGATGCACAAACGTCAGAAATATTCGTAAGGCCAGCGCGAACCCCTGTACCATCCAGGTCACGAAGCCCTCTTTTCACATCTAATTTCACATATAATTCTCTGTCAATCGCATTGTTTTTCTCACACAGCTCAGACAGATACATAATTTCAGGTGTAATATCAAATAATTGTTGCATTCGCATTCTCCTTTCTTCGCAAAATTCAATTGGAATGTTTTTCCTCGTAAATTTAGATTAGATTATACTAGATTCCATGGTTAAATTCAATAACCAGAATATGAACAATTATTAAAAAATGGGCAAGTTTTTCTGAACTTACCCATATATCTTCTGATGAATTGTATTACTAAGTTTCGCAAACTCCTCCAATGTCAACGCTTCGCCCCTAACACTAGCTCCTTTTCCAAGACTTTCAATGGCACTGATAATCACTTCCTTCGGCAAATGAATCTCAGGAGAGTTATTTAACCCGTTGGCAAGAGTTTTTCTTCGCTGGTTAAAAGATGCTCTGATAATTTTAAACATTAATTTTTCATCTTCTACTTGAACCGGCGGCTCCTTGTGACTGGTAAGTCTAATTACTGCAGAGCCAACACTTGGTCTTGGCATAAAACAATTTGGCGGAACATTTGCAACAATGTAGGCTTGCGCATAATACTGGACTGCCAAAGACAGTGCTCCGTAATCCTTGCTTCCCGGACCAGTCTGCATACGATCTGCCACTTCTTTCTGCACCATAACCGTAATACTTTCAATCGGCACATGACTTTCATAAAGTCCCATGATAATCGGCGTTGTTATATAATAGGGAAGATTTGCTACCACTTTAATTGGTTTTCCATCGTTATATTCCTCTGCCAATTTATTAATATCTACCTTCAGAACATCTTCATTGATAACAGTGACATTGTCATAGGCACTTAAGGTATCCTCCAAAATAGGAATCAAGGCTTTGTCTATCTCTACAGCCACAACTTTGCCTGCTGCACACGCTAGATATTGTGTCATAGTTCCAATGCCCGGACCAATTTCCAATACCATATCGTCTTTTGTGATATTGGCTGACGCAATGATTTTGTCCAATACGTGTGTATCAATCAAAAAATTCTGGCCAAATTTCTTTTGAAATGAAAAACCATATTTTTGCAATATTTCAATTGTATTTTGTGGATTGCCTAAGGTTGGTTTTGTCATACATTTACCTCTTGTTCTTTATATTCTAAAAAGCTTTTTCCCATTTAACTCCGTCTGCGTCACAACTTCTTCATAAGTGATTCCCCGAAGATTGGCAATCTCCTGCGCAATATAAGGAATGTAAAGGGAAGAATTCCGTTTGCCCCTGTGTGGCTCCGGTGCCAGATACGGACAATCTGTTTCCAGAAGAATTCTTTCTAATGGAATGGTGGCTGCAATCTCTTTTAGTTTCTTTCCATTTTTAAAAGTCACAACGCCACCGATTCCGATATGAAATCCCATTTTCACATATTCTTCTGCCAGTTCCTTCGAATAAGAAAAACAATGAATCACTCCGCGAAGTCCCTGTCCATGTTCTTTCATAATTTTCAAAGTATCTTCAGCAGCATCTCTGCTGTGAATAATCACCGGCAAATCTAATTCCCTTGCAAGATTTAACTGCCTTATAAACCACTCTTTTTGCACTTCGTGAGATTCATTGTCCCAATAATAATCCAAACCAATTTCGCCTATTGCCACCACTTTTTCATGCTGACACTGTTTTTTTAAGAATTCAAATCGTTCTTCATTTAAATCTCCCACTTCATCTGGGTGAATTCCCACTGCCGCATACAAAAATGGATACTTTTCAGCCAACTCCACAACTTCTGTGACAGATTTCCAACTGGCACCGGAATTGACAATGGTTCCAACTCCGTTTTCCTGCATGGAATTTAAAAGTTCCTCTCTGTCTTCATGAAATTGGGTTGAATCATAATGTGCGTGGGTGTCAAAAATCATTTTACAAAATCTCCTTGCGAAGCTGCTCCGGAGTCTTTTGTGATAGCAGTACCGGTGCAATATCAAATACACTTCTTGCTCCACATTCTCCATTTGCTGCCAGTCTATATGCAGCTCTTGCATAAGCAACTAATACACTTGAAGTAAACTCTGGATTGGAATCTAATTTTAATGAATATTCAATCACATGCTTATTTCCGTCTCTACCTGTTTCTCCTGTACGGATTACAAAACCACCGTGTGGCATCTTGCTGTGATTTGCTTTTAATTCTTCTTCTGTAATAAATGTTACTGTGGTATCGTAATCAGCAAAATAATTTGGCATTGTCTTAATTGCCTCTTCAATTGCAACAAGGTCTGCGCCTTCTTCTGCCACCACATAACATTCTCTTAAATGCTTTTGTCTTGTAGTAAGTTCCGGTTCGCTTCCGCTTCTTACTTCGTCCACTGCTTCCTCAATTGGCACAGTGTATTGAATCCCATTTTTCACACCTGGCACACGGCGGATCGCATCAGAATGTCCTTGGCTAACACCTTTGCCCCAGAATGTATATGTGCTTCCCTGAACTAGGATGGATTCTGCATAAATTCTGTTAAGCGAAAACATACCTGGGTCCCAGCCTACTGAGATAATTCCCACATTGTGTCCTTCCTTTGCTGCCTCATCCATATTTACAAAGTATTCTGGAATCTTAGCGTGTGTGTCAAAACTGTCAATTGTATTAAAGTTTTTAACTAATTCAGGTCCCATTACAGGAAGGTCCGTTGCAGAACCTCCGCAAAGAATCATAACATCGACTTCATCTTTTAGAGAAAGTACGTCGTCCATGTGTACTTTCTTCACGCCTTCTGTTAAAACATTTACAGTTTCCGGATTACGGCGTGTGACAACTGCAACCAATTCCATGTCGTCGTTACGCTCTATTGCAAGCTCTACACCTCGTCCAATGTTTCCATATCCTACGATACCAATTCTAATTTTGCTCATAATTATTTCCCCTTTCATTATGCATCATCTCGCCATGCGGCTCGAATCCGCTTTGCTTCTTCTCGCTGTCGGGCTGTCGCCCTATCAGTTTGAAATTTGTCAAATACGTCTCTGTGCACCATCGCCTTGCGCAGCTCGAATCCGCTTTGCTCCTTCTCGCTGTGGCTGAACGCCAAATGTCGAATATCACAAATTGTCACTTTTATGCCAGCATAACATGCCACTTTGTGATATTCGCCGCAAGGCTATACAGTTACGCAATTTCTGCCCCAGCTGGCATATCTTTTTCCGGTGTCATGAGTGCAAGATTTCCATCTGCATCTTCTGCACAAAGTAACATACCCTCAGACAATACACCTGCCAATTTTGCAGGTTTCAAGTTCACGAGTACCATTACTTTCTTGCCAACCATTTCTTCTGCTGAGTAGTGCTGTTTGATTCCAGAAACGATCTGTTTTACCTGGCTTCCAATTTTTACTTGTGAGCAAAGCAATTTCTTTGATTTTGGAACTTCCTCGCAAGCAATGATTTCTCCCACCTGGAATTGCATCTTCATCCAGTCGTCGAAAGTAATCTCTTCCTTTGGTTCAATGTCGATTACATTTTCATCTACTTCTGGTTCTTCGACTACCGGTGGGTGAAGTTCTTCTACTTTTTTGAGCACTTCTTCCATATCTAAACGTGCAAACAAGATTTCAGGTTTATCTGTAACAGCTCCGCCATTTGTCTGTTTCAAAATCTTTTCAGCTGTTTCAGGTAAGAATGAACCAAGTAATTTTGCTCCCTTTTCAATGCTGTCAATTAAATTGAAAAGCACTGTTTCCAATCTGTCTTTTTGTGCTTCATCTTTTGCAAGTGCCCATGGCATTGTTTCATCGATATATTTGTTGCAGCGTTTGAATAAGTTAAAGATTTCTGTAATTGCATCTGCAACACGAAGGTCATCCATTTTCTTCTCTACTGCTACCGGTGTTCCATCTACCACTGCTTTAAGGTCTGCGTCAACATCTGCCACAACACCTTTATTTGTAACAGTTCCACCAAAATATTTATTTGTCATGGAAATGGTTCTGTTTACAAGGTTTCCTAATGTGTTTGCAAGGTCAGAGTTAATACGCTCTACCATAAGTTCCCATGTAATCACACCATCATTGTCAAAAGGCATTTCATGAAGCAGGAAGTAACGTACTGCATCCACACCGAACATATTTACTAATTCATCTGCATAGATTACATTTCCTTTTGATTTACTCATCTTGCCGTCGCCTTGAAGAAGCCATGGATGTCCAAAGATTTGTTTTGGTAATGGTAAATCCAATGACATTAAGAAAATTGGCCAGTATATCGTATGGAAACGGATGATATCCTTTCCAATCAAATGTAAATCTGCCGGCCAGTTTTTGTTGAACTGCTCTGTACTTTCACCATCACAATCATACCCAATACCTGTAATGTAGTTTGTAAGGGCGTCAAGCCATACATAAGTTACATGTTTTGGGTCGAAGTCTACCGGTATTCCCCATTTGAACGATGTTCTTGATACACAAAGGTCTTGAAGTCCTGGCAACAAGAAGTTGTTCATCATTTCATTTTTACGAGAAACTGGTTGAATAAATTCTGGGTGCGTATTAATGTGTTCAATTAATCTGTCCGCATATTTACTCATCTTGAAAAAGTACGCTTCCTCTTTTGCTGGCTGCACTTCACGTCCACAGTCTGGACATTTCCCATCCACTAATTGGGATTCTGTGAAAAATGATTCACAAGGTGTGCAGTACATTCCTTCATAGTACCCTTTATAAATATCACCTTTTTCATACATTTTCTTAAACATCTTTTGTACTTGTTTTTCATGATACTCATCTGTTGTACGAATGAAATAGTCATAAGATGTGTTCATCATGTCTGCGATTTCTTTTACCTGAGCAGCAACCCCATCAACAAATTCCTTTGGTGACTTTCCTGCTTCCTGCGCTTTTAATTCAATTTTCTGTCCATGCTCATCTGTACCTGTCTGGAACCATACATCATAGCCTTGGCTTCTTTTGTATCTTGCTATTGCATCTGCAAGCACGAATTCGTATGTGTTTCCAATGTGTGGTTTACCTGATGTGTAGGCAATGGCTGTTGTCATATAAAACTTTTTGTTTTCCATTTTCTTTTTCCTCCTAGAATAAAAAAAGCCACATCTTCTATATTACAAAATAAGAAGACGGGCTAAATACCGTGTTACCACTTCTCTTCGCCAGCATCTCACAACACTGACCTCCACAAGTTCTGTAGCAACCGAAATGCAACAAAACTCTATCGCTGTAAAGGGCGAACCCATTGTACCTTACAAGTCATCCATATTTTATAATCTCTCTGCCTTGCTCAGCACACCGCTCCGAAGCCATCTTCCATCTTCTTCCGTTCATCCCTCTCAGCAGGCGGGAATTCTCTGTAGAACTTTCAAAAATGTACTCTTTTCATCACTGCGTTTCACAATTTTTAATACTCTGAAAGAGTAGCATAAAAAGATAGTGTATGTCAAGGTTTTCCACTGTTAAAATGCGTACACTTCAAAAACGGAACACCTCTCGGCATTCCGTTTTCTTCATCATTTATTAAGAATATTTTCTTTTATTTCCAACAACTACAATAACTGACATAGCAGCCAGCGCCATCAAAACCCAAGCGAAGGAGGTCACGTCTCCTGTCTTTGGTGCAACCACATCCTCATATGCTAATGCATACGTAGAGAACAAATCGCTCTCGAAAGAGTATTTATTATCTTTTACATGTGTTAGTGTTAATTTTTCTGCTTTTCCATCATGCACTCGTACAACGTAAAATTCTCTTCCATCTACAATCAATTCTTTATCAATTTCAATTTCAAATGTAAGTGGTTTCGATAATTTATTAAGTGTACCGATTTCTTCTCCATCAGCTAATACAACTACCTTAAGATCCAAATATTGCGCCACTTTTCCTTTTTCTGTTACTAATTTAGTGACTTCTTCTGCATCTTTTTTTTCTACATTATTTGTTGTCATCGAATCAGAGACCGGTTTCACAGAAATCTCTTGTTGTGCCTGTATCGCGTTTTGAATAGCCGTCTTTGTTGCTTCATCTACGACATCCGATACATTCTTATTTGCTGCGATATCCGCCACTACGTTATCGATTTCTGCTTGTAAGTTCTTTGTAGTTTCTTCTGTAACCGGCACTTCAACAGTTGCCTGTATTTTTTCTGTCTCAACGCTAACTGTAATTGGTCCAAAAGCACTGTCTTCCAACACAATTACAGGTTGCCCATGCACACTATACAGAATCGTTCCCCTGTCACTTGTCATGCTGACCAACTTATAACCATCTGCTACGGTAACATATATAGGAATCTCTATTGTCCCCGCTTGATACCAGTAGCCTTCCAATCCTTCAACTGTATACTTGGAATCAAATTTTACAGTTGCATTTGATCCATTCACTGTAATCTTCGCCCAATCTTCACCGTTATCAAGACCTACTACTGTATCTGTCGGTTTGTATGGATTATTAATTGTAAAACTTTCTACCTTCTGATAACCTGCAATCTTAAGTCCATCTTTCGTACCGGCTACCGTAAGAATACTTCTGGCCTCTACCTCTTCATACTCATAATTATATCTTTCTAGATAAACGGTATAGCTATTTTCATTTTTTTCGATACCAACCACGGAAGTTTTACTTGGAGCACCCCAGCCTCCGGCTGTTTCAATTGTAACAATATCTGTTTCTACATCATAACTATATAATCCTAATGAATTTGTTCCTGTCAAAAACTCCTTCATTCTCTCCGGTATCACTTTGTAAAAACGAGAATTTGCATATTCCATATATTCATCAAATGGAATATGGTAGATATACTCATCTTCCAAATATTTATCCCATGTTCCTGACGCACATTTCTCTAAATATGCAAAGGAATATACAAAAGCTCCCGGAACACAAGCTGTCGGTCCCTCTAATTCCTCCATTGTAAATTCCAGCGACCAATCCGGATTCCCTGATGTAAACATATCTGCAAAATGAAGTACTGACACAATCTCATCAAAACTATCTTCTTTCACAACCTCTGCTGCATTGGATTCCATAAACGGCAGAGCTGCAAATCCAAAAACAATCGCTACTGCAATTAAAATACTTGCTAATTTTTTCATGTTCATTTTCCTCCTAATAAAGTATTCTGTATCAGTATAGCATAACTATCCTTTCTCTGCCACAAAAAGTAAAACTCTGATTCTTGTAAGCGAAAATTTTAAGTGCCTACATCTTTTGAACAACAAACTTATCCTATAAAAACATATTTAAGCTTACCGGTGCCTTCTTTTTCTTATCCCAAGTTTTTACCATCTGTTCCTTCAAAAACTCCTTAAAGCCTGAAATTTCTCCCGTTTTATCATAAACAGACAACGCCAGATAATAAGTCTTCTTATCTTCACTGTATAAAACAAGGGGTGGAAAACCATGTATCATCAGATAGTAATTAAGCAAAGTTCTTCCCACGCGCCCATTTCCATCTGCAAAGGGATGTATTTCTTCAAACCGAAGATGAAGATAAGCTGCAATTGTCAACACATCTCTTCCTTCTGCTTTCTCTACTTCATGAAGCAGCTCTGAAAGTTCCGCTTCCACCTCTTCCGGTGCTGTTCCTACACCATCACCTGTAACATAATCATGCTTCTTCCACTCACCGGGTCTTTCTCCCTTTTTATAACGAGTCTCATCATAGCACCCCTTCATCAGTTTTCGATGCAGCTCACAAATAAATTCTAATGATATCTTTTCTTTTTGTACTATTTTTTCAACCAAAAATTCAAAACAATCTTTCTGATTCTTGATTTCAAACAGCGTACGTAAATCTCCTGTGTAATTGATTACACTTCCATTTTCAAAGATTTCCCTGGTATCATGAAGTGTAATCGTTGCATTCTCAATCTTTCCGGAATGATATGCAAACAATACCTTGAAGTTGTCAAGTACAGTATAAATATCTTCTGTAGTTTCTGTCTTCTCGTTCTTCCACCATGCGAGAATATCTTCATATTTCATGAAAGCGCCTCCCTTTCCACTGTGTATTTCCATGGTTTCATTTCATCACACCATGGCTCGCGTACATTATAACACACAATTTACTGTTTGGAGAATTTTTTCACAACTAATCAAAAAAGATATACAGATGCAAACTAGGATTGCTAATCACATAACGTATATTTTGTTTTCCCGGAAGAATCGCATGAATTTGTCCCTCCGTCAAGAGTTCCCGTTCCGCTTTTAACACTTCACCATAGCTGTCAAATCGGAGTGTCACATATCTCTCTCCCACTTGATTTAAAATACTAGCCTTCACCGCTTCAAAATCATATTGGGCAAAGTTCTGATTTCTGTAGACAAAATAATTAAACTTTGTTCCGTTACAATCCGGAGTTGGTGCATCTTCTCTCATTGTATGGTTGGATTTTGAGAGTTCGTCTCTCGTTATGCCAAAATACATATGCGAATGATCAATGTATGGCTCATATCTCTCGTTGTCAAACACAGTATCATCCCAAGTCAGGTCAAAATAATAATACTCTCCATCCAACTTGCAATAATTCCAAACATGTCCTTCAATAATGGAAAAATCATCATAATTATTAAACTCGCACCCTGTTTCAATGCCTAATTTCTGCATAATCGAATTAAATGCAAGACTATAACCACTACAGATTGTATTTCCATCTATCAGACACCCATAAGCAGAAACTCCCAAATCCGACACCTTCTCCTGTTTAGCAAGTTCATGGTCGTATTTACAATTTTCTAATATGTAGTCATACACATAAAGAACTTTATCAAAAATACCTATCTTTGTTTTTGCATTTTCAACAATCTCATCCACCTTTTGACTGTATTCTTCTTTTTTTATGATTGCTGTCTCTTCATCTATTACATAGGAAAAGAGAAGTGACAGACTATATTCCTTTCCATCCGTAACTTCATTTACCGTATATTCATAAGGGTCCACCCAAAAATAATCGGGTTGCTCATATATCAACTGCCTGTAAATATTTTTTATCCATTTCATAGCCTCATCCGATTCCTCTTTTGAATCAAATTCACCTATATAAACCGAAGTTTTGTGACCTTCTATTGCTGCACAGATATCCAGATACAATTCCTTTTCTTGTGCATTAAGCGCACAATAGACAGGATAGATAGCAACGTTGCCATCTATCCTGTCTTCTATTCCTTTTCTTATCTGCGCTTCAGATTCATTTGCACAACCACAAATCACAAAACTCAAAATCATAATGGAAATAAAGTTCCATAATAATTTGTACGTTTTCATGTTATGCTCCTTATTTTTTTGTTCCTACGTCGGAATAATCTGGGATTCCCAATCCTCTTTCAATATTTGAATAGGTACAATCCTTTACACTAAAGGCATACCCATCCGTAGCACTACACTGACCTATGATGCCGCCTAAATAATTTACATACAATGGTTTTTCCCATTGGTTAAGAATGTTGCTATAATCCGGCGCACTAATTGTACCGGTGCTGTTACAACCAACGATATTAATATCAGCTTTTTTTGCATTCACGTTGTCAGCACTTGTTTCCACACCTTCTGCAGTAGTCAGCTTCAAAGCATCTCCGATTCTACCAATGATGCCACCACCTATTTGATAGAACTCTGTCCAGTTTGCTCCCTGACTTTCTTGAATCTGATCATCAGTAAGCGTAAAATCAATTTTTACAGCTCCGGTATTGACACAATTCTTAACATCCGTAGGAATATATCCAAGTCCAAGTACACCTACAATACCTCCTGCCATAGAATTGCTTGAGGTCGTAGTAACGCTTCCACTGTTGCTACAATTCTGCAAGGTGACATGCGTGTCATCAGAAAATTTCATTTCTTCGGCACTTACCTCTGCATTAAAGCCCACATTGGAGAAGCCTAGGATTCCCCCTGCGTACTTTGTGCTCTGTACTGCACCTTCATTGGAACAATTGTCTACCTTTAAATTAAAATCTATCTCGTCTCCCATTATCAGCAAGGATGTAATAATACCACCACTATACTGATCTTCAGACATCACATTACCAAAATTCTTGCAACCTGTAATAACAACATCACCTTCTTGATGTAAAACAGCACCGTTCAAATCGCTGATAACACCTCCTGTGGTTCCCTTTCCAGTGATATCTGTGTGATTAACACAGTCCTCTACTTTTATCATGCCAGAACGTTCCACTGATAACTTACCAATAATACCTGCAACACTTTTATCACAGATAACAGTGCCTTTATTTTCACAGCCTACAACTGACATGGAAATGTCGGATTCATCATTTCCCATCCAACCTACAATACCACCAGCCAAAGTCACGCCTGTCACCTGACCTTCGTTTATACAATTTTCAATGGCACGCTGTGAATTCTCAATCTCCAGATTTGTGCCGGCCGCATAAACTCTTCCGCTGATACCACCTGCCATGTCACCACTTACAGTTCCCTTATTGATAGAATTTTTTACATTTGAACCATAACCCACAATACCACCAGTATGACCATTACCAACCAAGGCTCCAGAAAAAATACAATCAGCAATCGTTCCACCCGAACCAGTGATACCTCCTATTTCTGAAAAACCATTATTCAGTTGTGTAATATTGCCTGAAAAATGACAACTTGTAATGCTTCCGCCCGAACCGATAATTCCACCAGCACTTGCCACTTGATAAATCTCTATTTTGGTATCCGCACTACAATTTTCAATCTGTGCATCAACATATTCACTTCCTACAATAGTACCCACATAAGACGCACTTCCGGACGCACAAATATAAGATTGTTCTATAGTCAAATTCTTTACAGTTCCTTCTAACGCGGAAAAAAGGCCATAATTATCAGGGGCAGCTTCTGTCTGTGCACCATCAACATCCATAAACATACCTATTATTTTATGACCATTTCCATCTAGAACACCACCAAAATAGGCACCAACTACACCAATCGGCTCCCAACCATATTCTGGTGCTGTTGTACTCCAATTTGCGAAATCAGATGTATCATTCATCATAATATCTGCAGTAAGAATAAAGTGTCCTTCCACATAGGTCTTGTCAAAATTGACCTCCTCAGCTTCCTTTTTCAGCATATCATTGAGAAGTACCAAATGTCCTACTTCACTAATTTGAAAGGGGTCCTCTTTTGTACCGCTTCCACCCGCAAAGCTTTCAGCCGCCTTGTGATAAGAAACTTTTGCCACCTCACGTGGTTGCTCTGTATTCTCTGTCTGCTTGTCTGCCGTATCTTCATTTGATGTTTTCTTGCCGCCACACCCTGCCAAGCACGAAAAAGCCAGCGTAAACGCCAAGAGAATTGCTAAAATCTTTTTCATCTTATATTCTCTCCTTCCCATTTTACTTCTTCACATAGCCACCCGAAAGCAAACTGCTCTCCGTTTCGCTCATGGATATTCTATTCACACCTTGTCCGGTCAACATTCCAAAGTTATGTAATTTCTGAATGTTTTCCGTTTTGTCAAGGTCAGTAAAATGCAGCGTTACGCTATAATAATTATTTCCCATGTTATATGATACAGTACAAAAATCCGCTTCTTCCATAGCCGCACAGTTAGTCTTCATGGAATTATCCAGCGCAAGTTTTTGATCCTCTGTCATATCGGAAATCGGATAGTATACCACATTTACAAATTCCATAATGGTATCGTCCTCATAAGCATACTCCAGTTTTTCAACCGTTCCCTCATCACTGACACTGGCAAATGCCATGGTATCAAGGGATGTAAAAATAGATGTCATATCAACAATATTACGGCTCATAAAAATATCTGTGTAAGCACTATTATCGGCAGAACCAGTGCTTTCTGATACCTCATTCTCCTCATCTTCTCCTACCGTAAACCCTTGATTTTCTGTCAGTTCTGATTGTGCTCCAGAACCCGAACCAGTCTCATCATCATCCGACAACATCGCCGGAGCAATCGCAAATCTTCCAAGAAGATAAACTGCCAATACGACAATCAAAGAAAGAATCACAGTTTTCGGATTCTTCTTTTTGTCCTTCTCACTTTTTGACGGTTTTTCACTCACAGCACCGCCCTGCTGTGCCCCGCAATGATTGCAGAAATTGGTGTTTTCCGGAATTTCTTTTCCACATTTCAAGCAGAACATACACACTTCCTCCTTAATAATCAGTTACTTTCAGTATAGCATTCCATATTTTTGTAACCAATTACCAAAAGTGTCGCTATTTCTACCAGTTTTGCGTCTTGCTCTATGACCACAAGAAGGTCTGCCCTCTTCCATCAATCTCCCATTTTATAATAATTTGTCCCTTTACATTCGATATCTGTAAAAATACAGCCTGATTGGCCTTGTCTATGGCAGACTCTAAGAGCTCCCCTACATCCTTTGCCAGTTTCTCACCATTGATGTCCTCTTTCTGATACCCTTGCAAATAAAACTCTGCCTCAATTCCTTTTTCCTGACATTTTTTCTTTGCCGAATGCAGCACAGAATCCAGAAACCAATCGTTACAAAAAACACCTGAAGTAACACTTTGTGAATGGTGTTTTAAACTCATAAGGTATCTTTCCACCTGCTCGGTCATATTCGTAGAGCCTTTGCTAAGTTTTAAGACTGTCTGCATCTGTGTCTCGATTTCTTTCTGCGTCTGCTCCATCTTTTCCATTTGCAAAACAACCGCTTCATATTGCATTTGTGCCAGCCTCTGTTGCCTCTTTAGTGTCTCATTTTTCCACAACGTTTTCCTGTGGAAATAGTTTGTAAATTGCATAAGTAAAATCATACTGAAAACTACACTACCTATGCCATCTAAATAAATCATTTCTTCAAACGAAAAATACATGGATACAAGAGAAAATAACAAATAGCTAACAAACCCTGCCATTACCATCTTTTTTCTGACTACTTTCCAGCGACGAATCTCTTCTATCCACTTCTTTCCTGCCTTTAAAAGTGCCAATGTCATAAGTATCGTAAGCACAGCTGCTACAAAATCCATAATGTGAAGGGGTGCGCTTTCTCTAAACGGTTCTGCGCCAATAAGAGTATTTGTAATTGCCCTCGATATATAACCCAGGCTCACAGCCACCAACTCGGCACAGACACTGACAATAGCAATTTTTGAAAGTTCTTCCTCAAAGGTATATAAAATCATAATATATGTCAAAACTGCAAACACACTTACAAGCGTAAGATAGATGCTCCGCATCCATTCATTTGTATGAATGAGTTCATCACAAAATATACGAAAAATCACATTAATAATTATCGTTTTAAAAATAGTATAAATAATCCAAACCGTGAGAGGCCGGCGCCTTTTCATAGTTGCATTACACAGAAGGAACATGCTGGCAATGTTGGAGGACATATATAGTAAATATATAATCAGTTCTTGTATGAATAAACTCATGCTGTCGCCCCCTTTTTCATTGTAAGGCACAATTCATCCCGCAAAACATGGCGCTTTTTATCCACAACCAAGCTTCTTGTACCACCGTATTTTTTTAACACCTGCTCAATAATTGCCGTTCCTAAACCATGATAATATTTATCTGCCTTCTTGGTATGGAATGAAAATTCCTCATTCTTTACCAAGCCATTCTCCTGATAAATTCTCAGTTGTCCATCATGAACTTCCATTTTCAGATAAATATCAGGTCGTTTCCCATTTCCCAATCTTTCTGTTGCTTCTATGGCATTGTCAAGAAGATTTGTAATCAGACAGACTTTATCCATCTCTTCCATTCCCGAATAATCGCCATCTGAAACCTCTACATTAAGACAAATGCCTTTTTGACTGCATTCCTCTTGTTTTATACGAAGAATGGCATCTATCATTTCGTCCTCACATAGCGCAGAATTTTTCAACTGGGAGTGTTTCCCTTTTTGTTCCTCAATATATTGTTTTACAACTTCATTTTCACTGTCTGCACCAAGAAGTGCCTCTAAGGTTTGAATATATCCCTTTAAATCGTGTCTGTATCTTCTGGTAGCTTCTATTTTTTGCTGCATTTCATTGCAGAAATCCTTCAGCGCTTTCATATATGCTTCCAGCATACAATTTTCCTGTTTTATTTGCTTCGTCTTTAGGAACTTTAAGGCAATAAAAAGTCCGCCAAATATTACAATACTTATCATTCCTCTAATTATGTAATTCATTTCAAATGTTCCCCTTACATCATTTCTAGGGATGCCCATCTGGTAAACACCATCTTGGTATGTGCAGCATAATTTCGACTCACCGCTATCACAGTTTCATCCTTCATAATAATAGATGTCATTGAAAATTCCCGTACCGCCGGCAGATATACAATGTAACTATTGTGACATCTGACAAAATCTGGCTCCGGTAATCTCTTTATAATATCGCTAATCTTATCCCAAACCTCATATATGCCCCATATGGTGTGTATCTGTGTTCTTCGTTTCCTTCTTTCAAAATACAAAATATCATTTGGTGAGAGGGATATGTTATTGGCAGTTCCTCCAATCACTTCAAAAACAAGATTTTTTCGAACCTGCTCTTGCATATGTATAATTTTGCGAAATATATTTCCAATGCGCTTTTGAAATTGCTCTTTCAAAACAAAATACACATGCTCTGTTTCGTAGCTGTCCGTTGTGTAAAATAAATAATTTGTAACGTAACAAATCGCACACTCCGGCCATTTTTCATTTAAAAGAGCTGCTACATGAATACCGTTATCTGCTTCTAATTCAACGTCCATAAAGACAGAATTCAGAGGCATCCCGCTATACCGGAGCAGTTCGTCTCTCCCATAGAAAAATTCTAATTCTACCGAGAAATTTGACCTCTTGGCATATTCCTCAATGATTGCCTTCGCTTCATCGTGCCAACTCTGTTCGTCATCACAAATTCCAATTCTAAGTACGTCCATTTTTTGTTCCTCTAATCTGCTAATTTCTTTAATGTTTTTCATCATACTATCAATTCTTTTTGTTTTCAACTGATTTCTTCAGCGAGCAAAAAATTTGACGTCACCTTAGTAATATGATAAAATGATGTGGATAGTGTGCACATATCAATTATGATGTACAAGATAACTAAGAATGCCCTGACATTCTTAAAATAAATAAAAGGAGAATCTATATGACAAAAACAAAAACAACGAACAAAGTCAGCCTGTACAATCGCTGGCTCAACGGGATCGAAGCAGTTGGTAATAAGCTTCCACATCCTATTGCTCTATTCGCTGCTTTAGCAGGTATCATAGTTGTAATTTCAGCTATTTGCTCTGCTCTTGGTGTTTCTGCCACAGGTGAATTAATCTCAGACGGTAAGTTACAGGAAACTACCGTTACCACAGTAAGCTTACTTACAAAAGAAGGTCTTACTTACATGTTAACAAATGCCGTTAACAACTTTACAACTTACGCACCTCTGGGTATGGTATTAGTTGCTATGCTCGGTGTAGGTGTTGCAGAACAATCCGGTTTAATCAATGCATTGCTGAAAGGTGCTGTAAAAGTAACTCCGGCAAAATTAATTACTCCAATGGTTGTTTTTTTAGGTGTTATGTCAAACATCGCAAGTGATGCAGGATACGTTATCCTCATTCCATTAGGAGCCATGATTTTCCGTGCTTACGGACGTCACCCAATGGCCGGTCTTGCTGCTGCATTCGCTGGTGTATCCGGTGGTTTCTCAGCAAACTTATTAATTGGTACATTAGATCCGCTACTTGCAGGTATTTCTCAAACAGCGGTTTCTATCATTGATCCAAACTACGAAGTAAAAGTTATGGGTAACTATTTCTTCTTAGTTGCTTCTACATTCTTAATCACAATCTTGGGTACATTTGTAACAGATAAGATTGTAGAACCTCGCCTTGGTAAATTCAGCGGCGAATTAGAAGATAACGAAGATGCTTCTTTGACAACTATTTCCGACAAAGAAAGAAAAGGATTAAGAAATGCCGGAATCGTTGCATTAATCTATGTTGCTGCTATCGTAGTTGCCTGCGTATTACCTAATTCATTTATGTTAAATGAAAACGGACAACTTTTCGGAAGCCCTACTTCACCATTTGTAAATGGTATTGTAACATTGATTGCGTTCTTATTTATGTTACCGGGTATCGCTTATGGTAGAACAGTAGGTACATTCACAAAAGAAGATGGTGCTTGCAACGCAATGTCAAAAGCGATGGGCTCTATGGGTTCATTCCTTGCATTAGCATTTGTTTCAGCACAATTTATCAACTACTTTAACTACACAAAATTAGGTACCATCATTGCTTTAGCAGGAGCAAACTTCTTCAAGAGCATCAATATCGGATTGATTCCATTAATGGTAATCTTCGTATTGTTCTCAGCATTCATGAACTTATTCATGGGTTCTGCTTCCGCAAAATGGAACATTCTTGCTCCGGTATTTGTACCAATGTTTATGTTATTAGGTTACAGCCCAGAGCTTTGCCAAATGGCATACAGAATCGGTGATTCTTGTACAAACATCATTACACCAATGATGACATACTTTGCAGTAATCATCACATTTGCTCAAAGATACGACAAGAAAGCCGGTATCGGAACCATTACAGCTACTATGATTCCATACTCAGTAGTGTTCTTAGTATTCTGGACATTATTAATGGTAATCTGGTTAGCACTTGGTCTTCCAATCGGTGTAGGTACAGGACTTTTCTACACAATGGGTTAATCTAAATTTTCATACTCCAAATTGGTTCTTCATAAAATGTAAGAAAAACCAGTTTGGAGTATTTTTATGCATTTTAAAAAACGAATCCTCTTATTCATTATTTCTTTGACACTGCTATTTTCCGGTTGTGCCAATATCTCAATTCCCAACAATGCGAATGGAGCCTTCGAAAACTTTACTCGAACCCTATTTCAGCAAGATGTAGCCTCCTCAACCTTAGGACTTCATTATACTTTGCAGAATCCTGCAGCATACGGAATTGTAGAACCACCGGCCACCTTCGGCTCCTTTGACACCAATGGAACAGCCCGTTTGTCGGCTTTGGAAAACTGTCAGGCAACCCTAGAGAAATTTTCGTACAAATCCCTCTCTGAAGAAAATCAAATTACCTATGATGTTCTCTCTTCTTATTTGAAAACTACAAAAGAAGGGGCTTCCTATATTCTCTATGAAGAACCTTTAAGTCCTCTAACCGGAATTCATGCACAACTTCCTGTATTGCTTGCAGAGTACTCCTTTTATTCTAAGGATGATGTGGATACCTATTTGAAATTAATTAAGACGACACCGGAATACTTTTCCTCATTGATTGAATTTGAACAAAAAAAATCGGAAGCCGGACTCTTTATGGCGGATAGCACATTAGAGGCTGTCCTCGAGCAGTGCAATGCATTTCTTTCCATGGGCGAAGAGAATTATCTGATATCCACATTTGAAGAACGCCTGAATACCTTGACGGATTTATCCAAAAAAGAAAAAGACGACTATATTTTCCAAAACAAAGAACTTTTAAATTCTGCGATACTTCCTGCATATGAACAGTTGATTTCATCTCTGTCTGCCCTAAAAGGAACGGGAAGCAATGAACAAGGCCTTTGTTACCTGCCTGGTGGAAAAGAATATTATGCTTATCTGGCCAGTTGTGAGACTGGCTCAACTCGTTCTGCCGAAGAAATGTTGACCCTAATTCAAAAACAGATTGCTCAGGATATGCTTGATATGCAAAATGTAGTATCCGACAACCCCTCTGTGTTGGAAAATGTGGCTCACATTTCCAACAGTAATCCAGACTTGATTTTAAAAGACCTGGAAGAAAAGATTTCTTCTGCTTTTCCTTCATCCGGAGATGTGAATGTGGAAATCAAGTATGTTCCTGCCGCCTTAGAGCCATACCTAAGCCCAGCCTTTTATTTAATTCCGTCTATTGACAATACGACTGAGAATGTAATTTATATTAATCAAGCCCATTCTCTGGAAGACATACATTTATTTACCACCTTGGCACACGAAGGCTACCCGGGACACCTATATCAGACTACCTATTATGCTTCAAAAAACCCAGATCCCCTTCGTACTCTATTTAACTTCAAAGGCTATGTGGAGGGTTGGGCAACGTATGCTGAAATGTGTTCTTATTATTTAAGTAGCCTAGATAAACCACATGCTACACTCCTACAGAAAAACAATTCTCTGATACTTGGTCTTTATGCGCTTGCAGACATTGGAATACACTATGGTGGCTGGAACTTAGAGCGAACAATACAATTCTTCAACACATATGGAATTGAAGATGAAGAGACCATTAGAGAAATCTATGAACTTATTATTGGAGATCCGGCAAACTATTTGTCCTATTACATGGGCTATGTAGAAATCTTAGAGTTGAAACGGGAGATGATAGAAAAAGAAGGTCAAAATTTTTCTCAAAAAATCTTCCATCAAAAGTTCTTAGACGTGGGTCCGGCACCCTTTGAGATTGTACGAAAGCAAATGTTGGGGACGTAAGTCCCCCTTTCTACCCCACCAGCCATACACTTGCAATAATACCTGCCAGGGTTGCTATTAACGCACCTGTCAGCGTGTATCTTGTTTTCTTGATTTTAGCAGTCATAAAATACACACTCATTGTATAAAATATGGTTTCTGTACAACACATCATAACTGAGGCGATTAGTCCGATTCTGGAATCTGTGCCATACTCCTTAAACAAATCCAGCACAAGGCCGGTTGCCGCCGAAGAAGAAAACATGCGCACAATTGCAAGGGGCACCAGTTGAGACGGGAAACCAATGTGAGAGGTTACTTTCCCTATGAGTTCTGAGAGAAAATCCAAAAAACCAGACGCTCTTAGAATTCCAACTGCCATCATAAGTCCAATAAGTGTCGGCATAATTTTTATAACGGTACCAAATCCTTTTTTGGCTCCTTTTATGAACTCATCATACACGTTTACACCCGTTGTAATTCCATATGTAACAATCCCTAGTATCATTGCCGGCACAATGAGATTACTGATAGATAATAAAAAAGACATAGCGTCCTCCTTCAAAAGAGTACGCTATATCTTATGCGAACCGTTCTTTTCTTATGTACTTATAATGTAAACTGGATTTCTCTTCCTGTATGTTCATATTGGCGGTACTTCACGCCTGCCGCATCCATCATTCTCTTAGATGCAATGGTTGCAGGTGTATCCGCATATTTATCACTATCGTAAATCACTTCCTTGATACCAGATTGAATAATCGCTTTTGCACATTCATTACAAGGGAATAGGCAAACATACAACTTTGCTCCCTGAAGACTTCCCCCACTGTAGTTTAAAATAGCGTTCAGCTCGCTATGAGCCACATAAAGATATTTGGTCTCCAACGGATTGTCCCCAACTCTTTCCCACGGAAATTCGTCGTCAGAACACCCTGCCGGAAGTCCGTTATATCCCATAGATAGAATCTTGTTATCCTGGCTTACAATACAGCAACCAACCTGTGTGCTCGGGTCCTTAGAGCGCATGCCAGAAAGGATTGCAACTCCCATGAAATACTCATCCCATGAAATATAGTCTGTTCTTTTTCCACTCATCTTTTCATCCTCCGTACTATTCAATCATACTAATACGGCGTACATGACGCTCATCTCCAGAGAATGGCGTATTTAAAAATGTATCCACAATTTTCACAGCCAATTCCGGGCCAACCACACGTCCGCCTAAAGCAACAATATTGGTATCATTATGCAATCTGGTCGCCTCTGCCGAGAAACAATCAGAGCAAAGAGCACAACGAATTCCTTTCATCTTATTTGCAACAATAGAGATACCGATTCCTGTTCCACAAATCAAAATACCCTTTTCACACTCTCCGTCCAAAATTGCCTGTCCAACTTTTCTTGCATAAATCGGATAATCGACAGATTCGCCGTCACATCCAAAATCCTTATACTCTAACCCTTTTTTCTCTAAATACTTTATAATTTCTAATTTTAATTCATAACCACCATGGTCACATCCGATTCCTATCATACGTGCTTTGCCTCCTCGTTCAGTTTTGTGGCCAGTTTGTCCACTAATTCTTTTAGAAGTTCAAAATTCTCTCCATATACATTCAATGGTTGTCCGTGAGATGATGGAACTATTCTATCATCCTCAATATACTCGTTCAAAGTATATACATGTTTCACTTGCTCATACTCGGAAACAATCTTCCATTTTTGTGTTTCTTCAAAAGTGAGTATTAAAGTATCCTCATTCAAATCCTCTACATCAAATGGTGTTGCTTCATGAGCCTCTAAAGTCATCTGCTGACTTCGCATAATCGCTTCTGCCTTCTGATTGGCAGGCTCAGGAAAGAGCACTACCATTCCTCTGGAACCAATCTGGTATTCCTGCAACAATGCTTCATGTCGAAGCAATTCAGCCGCCATTGGCCCCCTGCAATTATCACTGTTACTTATAAACAAAATCCGTCGATACTTCTGTAGCCTTGTAATATCTGCAGCTTGTATCGTATGATGACCGGCAGCCTTTTCCAAACGATTCATAATTGCATTTCCAAGACCTTCCTCTTCAAATGCTTCGCTGTAAATATAGCTTACCTCTTCCTCATCAAATTCACGCAATACTTTGTAAAGATTTTTTGCAATGGAATTCTCATTGCTTCTGGCACCAATGGTTTTCACAATCCCCGTGGTATATGCATCCACAGTCTCGTTGGTCGCGATGATTCCAACTCGGTATCCAAGCCGAGTCTGCTCATAGGAAATCTGCTTAATAGCCTTCACAACCTCTTCTGTTTCACCTTCCACGATCATTAACTGGGCTTTTGGCGCATAATGGCGATACTTCATTCCGGGAGCCTTTGGTGCCTCTCCCGCCTCTTCTGAAAATAGCGCCCTATCAACCTCAACTTCTCCGATCACTTCTTCCAACATCTCTTTTGTAATCGCACCGGGTCTAAGAATCATAGGTGGCTGGGCTGTCATATCTAAAATTGTGGATTCCACACCGATATCCACGCTTCCACCATCTAGAATCATGTCAATCTTACCTGACAAATCATCCGCCACATGTGCAGCACTAGTAGGGCTTGGTCTTCCTGACGTGTTGGCACTTGGTGCAGAGACAAATCCACCACCTGCGCGTATCAACGCCAGTGCAACTTCATCCGCCGGCATTCTGACTGCCACCGTCTCAAGACCTCCTGTTGTACCATATGACACATATTTTGTCTTATTAAAAATCAGTGTCAATGGCCCCGGCCAGAACTTATCCATCAAAAGTTTTGCCTTATCCGATACCTGCTCTGCAATCACATCTAATACTTGCGTATCTGCCACATGAACAATCAATGGATTGTCGGATGGACGTCCCTTGGCAGCATATGTTTTCTTTGCAGCTTCTTCATCAAGTGCATTGGCTCCTAATCCATACACAGTCTCTGTCGGAAATGCCACAAGGCCACCTTTTCTCAGTATCGTACCCGCCTTTTCCATGACTTGTTCGTCGATATTATGTTTATCAATGATTTCTACTATCGTTTCCATAAATTTCATTATAACATGATTGGTGTAAATATTCAAGACAACCTACGTCCATTGCCATATGGTTAATTACCGGATAACCAAGTCATAATACCACTACAGATTGCCTGCGCCATGTTCTCTTGATACTCTTCCGAAACCAATTGCTCTGCTTCCCCCGGATGACTAAGGAACCCACATTCTACAATAATGGTCGGAACCTCTGTCTTCTTTAACATATAGAAATCGCTGTTGGATTTGATCTGCCTAGTGTTTTCCGTATCCACCTTTCTCAGTTCCTCCTGCATAATCTCGGCTGCCCCCTTGCTTACTTCTGAATCTCGGTAATAAAATACCTGTGCTCCTTTTATACTTGCATCCGAGTAACTGTTTTGATGGATGCTTACTGTAATCGTTGGCTTTATCTCATTAATCAGCGCTACCCGCTTCTTCATGTCTTCTAGCTTCGTATCTTCCACCACATCATCTTCTCTAGTCATGATTACCTGGAGTCCATTTTTCTCCAAATGCGTCTTAACCTTCTGCGCAATTTGCAGATTGATGTCTTTTTCTAATGCATTGTTCACTCCTACTTTCCCAGGGTCATGTCCTCCATGCCCCGCATCAATGACAACAACGTCTTTTTCTGCCTGTACATTTTCGCTGGTCACCAACTGGCTTAACTTTCTACTTACAATAATCATTCCAAGGAGCAACAAAAGCGTCATACATAATTCTATTTTACGTCGCAACATAGATACCTCTTTATTCCTATTTATAAGAGATATATGAAAAAGAAGGGCTGATTATTCAGCCCTTCCCCGTAAATCTAATTTACATATTTCAAAATAAGGTCCCACGTACCCGATTTTTCAAATCCTAACCTCCACGCAGCATTTCCTGCCAAGTCATATTTTTTCATCAACTTCAACTTTTCTTCTAATGCCGCATGATCTTCCAGCCAGATTTTATATGTGGCTCCGCCTTCTTCCCACTGTGCATAATTCTGTCCGGTGATTTCGTCCACGACGATTTCTGCACCTGCAGCTGCAATCGCTTGTTCCGCCTCACTCATACCGTAAGCACTGCTGGTCACCTTAACCGGATAATTTGCTGCTTCCGTTCCTTCCTCTGCAGCAAGCTCTCCCTCGGTCTTCGGCACCTCTTTCCACAATCTCGTGTAGAAAGGTACAGCGTTGATAGTCTTTTCCTTCGGAACCACCTTTAAGGTTTCTTCAATTCCTGATTTCACATATTCAAGGGATGCTACAGGACCACTTTCGTATGAACCACTATAATGCTCATCGTATCCCATAATAATCACATAGTCTGCCACAATACCTTGTTCTTTCAAATTGTAATGGGCATTGTATCCCTTTGGAACATAGTTGTCCACAGATAAAATAATCTCATTTTGTCTGCATTTTAAAGCCAATTCGCGAATAAACTGTATATAATGCTCTCCGCATTCTGTTGAAATCTTTTCAAAATCCACGTTAATTCCATCAATTCCAGTCTTTAATGCTTCAGCGATTAATTGATTAATCAGATTTTCACGACTTGATGTACGGCTCAATAATTCATAGGATTCTTCATAGGAACCAATTCCACCGTCAAAATCTCTTACCAGTGCCCATACCTCAATATTTGATTGATGAGCATAGTTCACATACTGTGAACTGGCCAGTGAATTCAAATTCCCTTTTGTATCGGCTACTGTGAACCATGTCGGCGAAAGAGTTGTAATCCCTTTCGTATCGGCAATCATGGACAGCACACTATTGTTAGCTGTACGATTGGTTACCACATGCCATGCCAAATTAATTGTGTAGTCTTTCGAAATATTCGGATATACCTGCTCTTCAAATGGTCTTGAAATAGATGTGGCTTTTTCATTCTTCAAACAGCTCGTCTTAACATATCCAATATATCCATCTTTTGTGCGAATCTTCTTCCAATTATCTTCATCTTCGATAACTGTCACTTCATCCTTTTTCAGGACTCTTGTTAGAATCGGGCTTTTCACTCCGCCACGATATCTTACCTGCGTATCTCGTTTTATTGTAGCCACTGTCGTTTCTCCCCAGTCACTTACAATCATAACTCGATTCGGCTCAGTATAAGTTTGGAAATCAAGATTGGTATATTCCTGTATAAAATCAAGTGAAATATACGCCGTGCTGCCTTCCATCTTTAAAATGACATAGTCTACACTTTTTTTATCTTTCTGAAGCGTATACTGCGTGCTTCCTACTTCTGCTGTAATTGTCCCTTCCGGTAATGTGTACAACAAAATATTTTCATTATAATCCACATAGAATCTTCCATTTAGATAATCCCGTACCACGGAATATTCAACATAGGCTCTTTGGTCCAATAGAATTCCTTTTGCTCCAAGCACTTCATTATCCACAATAACAGCAAGTTGATTCTCTGTTTCTATGCCATAATATTCATTCAAATCCGCTTTTTCTTTTGATGGACCATATTTTTTTATCAAAAATGCTCCTCCAATAACAGCTGTTACTATAATAATAAAAAGAAGTACTTTCACTGCCAGATTTCTTTTTCTACGTCTTCTAGCCTGAACTCTTCTACGACTTCGATTTTGATTAGAATGTTCTCCCATAACACACCTCCTGCTAGACTTTATTATAACAACATTTTTCACGCTCGTCATTAACTATTTCGACAATTTTCACAATCTTAAAGAATAATTGATTATCTAGGCGCGAGGGGTAGTGTCTATACAACTAACTGCTTTTAATATTGTGAAACGACAACTCTCTCACGTGACCTTTCTCATCCCAGACATAATCTCTCATATATGCCTGATCTTCTTTTACCATATGAGCCGTCACAATCTGCAATGGGCTTGCAGGATAATTGTTAAGCCGCATGCTGACTCCCGAACGTTCATACATTTCTAACTCTGCAAAGAATTTTTTAAATTTTTCCTGTGCCATCTGATCTCCTCCTAACTAGGTAACTTCAAACCAACAATTCAAATCCCTGAAGGCGCGTGATATATTGGCGTGATATATTATTGAATTATTGGCACTCACAAGAAGATAGGTGTTTCGTTGTGTAATTTCTGGATGTTCTGATTTGATATAAATCCATTGAAACGTTTTCGATTGGTAAATGAATATTTTCATCTACTTAGACAAATTCCTTATCGGACTTTAAGAAACGAAAAATTACATTGAGAATAATTTAAATCTTTGATAATATGTCCCTCCTTACTTTAAATAGATTAGTTACCTGACATACTATCTTCTTGTATTTAAATTATAAGCACCTTTTTCTATTCTTTGCAAGTTTGTTTTTGTTCATAACTTTATAATTTTTTTAACACTTGTATTTACTGAAAAAAAATTACTTTTCCACATTTTATCCACACTTTGTCCACATAATATATGAAGTTTTCCACCAAGTTATCCACATTTTTTCTTTACATATTTTCCGTTTTTGTTTATACTAATACAAATAAAAGATATATTATAGATAGGAAGTGATGAAATGAAGATTGAAAAGTTAAATGACAATCAAATACGCTGCACTCTGACTCGTGCTGATTTAGCTGATCGACAATTAAAGCTCAGTGAATTAGTATGTGGTTCTGAAAAAGCCAAATCACTTTTCCAAGATATGATGCAACAAGCCGCTTCTGAATTTGGTTTCGAAGCAGAGGATATGCCTCTTATGATTGAGGCCGTTCCTGCATCTTCAGATTCTATCGTCCTTATTATTACCAAAGTAGACGATCCTGAAGAACTTGATTCCAAATTTTCAAAATTTGGCTCCTCCCTAAGCGATATGGAGAACCGAAAGCGTAATGTACTAGATAAATTAGAAGGTGCGGAAGACATCCTGGACTTACTTCAAAAAGTAAAAGAAGCCGTATCTGCACCCCCAAAACAAATTGCAGCCAAGCAAGAAGAGGATAAAACCTCCCGCATTCGTTTATTTTCATTTGCAAATTTAGATAGTGTGATTCATGCATGCCATCTACTGAATTCCATGTATCATGGTGCCAACACCCTATATAAAGATGTGGAAGATGGTGCCTACGTGCTGGCTCTCACACAATCAGAGCATTCCGCAAATGAATTTCATAAGATTTGCAATATGCTTTCTGAATATGGTTCTGCAGAAAAAGCATCTGGTGCAGTACTTGCCTTCTTGGAAGAACACTGTGAAGTGATTGTAGCAGGTGAAGCTGTTCAACAGTTGGGAAATATTTAATGAACAAAAAAAGAATCTCGCAAAGAGATTCTTTTTTTATGCGTTAAGAAATGCATTAATCTTTTCAACTAATAAATCTGCATCAAGTCCATGTACCATGGCAGCCTCTTCTAGAGTCTCTGCTTGAGCTGATGGACATCCTAAACAATGCATTCCAACTTCCATTAAGATTGGAGCAACTGTTGGTGCCACTACTAAAAGTGATCCAATTGTCATGTCTTTTGTTACATTAACAGCCATATTCGACTCCTCCTTTTGTTTTTCGCTTTATCATTATAATACCATTCGAGAAAATTAGCAACATCAAAATAGTGCGACAATTTTTACAGTATTTTGAATACTTGGAAGTCAAGT
Organism: Faecalimonas sp.; assembly: GCA_045545895.1. Classification (GTDB taxonomy): domain Bacteria; phylum Bacillota; class Clostridia; order Lachnospirales; family Lachnospiraceae; genus Faecalimonas. The sequence continues at coordinate 4,316 of JAZQBW010000034.1, read as the reverse complement.
TTTTTCTCGTTTTTTTTCGACAAAAACGCATTTTTATTATTTATCCACAAAACGCCTGTTCTTTTTTTTACAAAAAACAATCCACACTTTCCACCTGATTTTATGTGGATAATGTGGATAACTCTGTGTATAACTCGGTTTTATCACGTTTTTTGAGTTTTTTTATGTGGATAACTTTCTTTTTGGCTTTTTACATCTTTAGACAAAAAATACCATTTTTGTACAAATTGTACAAAAGAGAGTTCTCACTGGAACTCTCTTAGTTTTTAGAACATTCTTCGAATTGTAATAATCTTTGCGTATCTTGCATTAGAGAAACCAATTCCACGACTCTCATCGATAGCGTTAATAATCTTTCCATCTCCTGCATAGATGCCCACATGTCCAGGATAACAGATGACATCTCCTGGCATAATCTCGCTATAACTTACTTCATAGCCGGCTCTTCTCATATAATAAGAAGTTCTAGGCATTGAAATTCCAAAGTGTGCATAGACACCTCTTACAAATCCTGAACAGTCTGTTCCTCGTGTTAAACTAGTACCACCATACACATATGGATTTCCGAGGAACTGTTTTGCATATTCGATAACTGCCTGGCCCTTTGTTTCTAATTCAGCCTGTCTCGCTGCTGCTTCTGCTGCAATTCTTGCCTGCTCCTCTTCCATTCTCTTCGCTTCTTCTGCTGCAATTCTTGCCGCTTCTTCTTCTATTGTTTCTCCCCACGAAAAACTGTTTTCAATTGTTTCCTTATCTAATGTTGTAAGGTCGATATCCGGATATTTTTCTCCTAAGACCTCTTTGCCTTTTTGAACCGCCTCTTTTCCTGTAATAATATATTCTGTCTTAATATATCCTACAAGATTTCCTGATACTATTTTTGTCCAGTCCTTTGCTCTTTCTTCTATTATAATAGTGCTATCTGCATACACTTTGCCAACACAAGCACTTGTCTCTTCTGCCTTTTCATTTACTGGCAGGCATCCTGCTTCTCCAACTTTTACGAATACCTTTTTTGAAAGAATATCATTTAATTTGATCTCAGCACCGGTTTCAATCTTTAATGTCTTCTCTATATTAGTAGTATCACTCATCTCTGCTACTGCATTGAGTAATGCTTTATCATCTAATTGACTTTCTTTATTCTGTTTTGGCATTGTTAAAATTGATGCCGCCTCTGCTGCCAACGCCTGAGCTGTTGGAACTAAAAGCACGCCCGCCACTGCGGCTGCAACAATTCCTTTTTTTATGAATTTAGAATTCATAAATACCTCCGTTACATCTTTTCGAATAAATGTTACATAATTGTTAAATTTGTTACGTTGCCATTTTAACAATGTTTCTATAATATGTCAATGAATTTATTCTATTTTTTAATTTTTTTCATATTATGTATTGACAAAAATACAATATTCGTATATTATAATTTTAGTAACTATTATCATTATTATTTTCTTGAAAGGAGGACTCTATTGGCAGCATTAAAATACAGCAGACAAAGAGAATCCATCAAAGAGTATTTAAATGGCTCTTGTGAACATCCTACTGCTGATACCGTTTATTTACATGTAAAGGAAGAGTATCCTAATATAAGTTTAGGAACTGTCTACCGTAACTTAAACTTATTAGCTGATATAGGCGAGGCGATTAAGATTACAACTCCATATGGTGGTGACCGGTTTGATGGACGCACCCATCCTCATTATCACTTTTGCTGCACAACTTGTGGTAAGGTTCTGGATCTGGATTTGGAACAGCTACATTGTGTTAATAAGGAAGCAAATAGAAACTTTGATGGTATTATTGAAAGCCACTCCATGATGTTTTATGGCACATGTGGAGATTGTGTTAAAAAATCATAATTTTTTCAAAATATATATTGACAGTTGGAAAAATTCATGATAAATTTAAAACAGTAATAATTCCTATTATTACTTTAACAAGAAAAACAAAATATAAAATATAAAAGGAGATTAAAACTATGAAAAAATTTGTATGTTCAGTATGTGGTTATGTTCACGAAGGAGATTCTGCACCGGAGAAGTGCCCATTATGTAAACAACCGGCAGAAAAATTCAACGAACAAAAAGGAGAAAGAGAATGGGCAGCAGAGCACGTTGTAGGCGTAGCAAAAGGTGTTAGCGAAGATATCATCATGGACCTTAGAGCAAACTTTGAAGGCGAATGCTCAGAAGTTGGTATGTACCTTGCAATGGCTAGAGTAGCACACAGAGAAGGATATCCGGAAATCGGTTTATACTGGGAAAAAGCAGCTTGGGAAGAAGCAGAACACGCTGCAAAATTCGCTGAACTTCTTGGTGAAGTGGTAACAGACAGCACAAAGAAAAATCTTGAAATGAGAATCGACGCAGAAAACGGTGCAACAGCAGGTAAATTTGACCTTGCAAAACGTGCAAAAGCAGCAAATCTTGACGCTATTCACGATACAGTTCATGAAATGGCTAGAGACGAAGCTAGACACGGTAAAGCATTTGAAGGACTTTTAAAACGTTACTTTGCATAATATAAGGAGGATTCTAATATGTCTAAATACACAGGAACAAAAACAGAACAAAACTTAATGGAAGCATTTGCAGGCGAATCAATGGCTCGCAACAAATACACTTATTTTGCATCAGTTGCAAAAAAAGCAGGTTTTGAACAAATCGCTGCTCTTTTCTTAGAAACAGCTGATCAAGAAAAAGAACACGCGAAAATGTGGTTTAAAGAATTCCACGGACTTGGCGATACAGCACAAAACTTAATCTGGGCTGCAGAAGGCGAAAACGACGAATGGACAAATATGTATGCTCGAATGGCAGAAGAAGCTGACGCAGAAGGTTTCACAGAATTAGCAGAAAAATTCCGCTATGTAGCTGCTGTTGAAAAGTCTCACGAAGAACGTTACAACAGACTACTCAAACACTTACAAGAAGGGAATACCTTCAAAGGTGAATCTCCATTAGGATGGAAATGCCGCAACTGTGGTTATATTCACTTGGGAGATGAAGCTCCGGAAGTTTGCCCATCATGTGCACATCCAAGAGCTTACTTTGAAAGAAAAGCTGAAAACTACTAAAATAAAAAGCATACTCCAAATATTATAGAAGCACGGTGGGAAATTTCCCAACCGTGCTTTTGTTACGCACTATTCATTTACCATTGCAATTAACTTCCCAAGCACCGGCTCAAATGCTGCACCATACCAGTGATTATCCAGTTTCGCCGTTTCTTTAATACACTCCACTGCATAGTCTGCAGCAATCTTAGCTGCCTCATAAGCCGATTTTCCTCTAACGAAGGCTCCCACAAATGCGGATGCATAAATGTCGCCTGTTCCATGACAGCTATTTGCCAGTTTTTCATGTTCATAGTAAGAATAGTTTCCATTTTCAAATACAACCACACCGGTTTTTCCTTCTTCATAGGAAATTCCGGTGAAAATAATATTCTTGCATCCTAATGCGCTCAATTTTTGTAAGATCAAATCAACATATTCTCTATCATATTCTGTCTTATATTCTATACCTGTAAGGAAACATGCCTCTGTAATATTTGGAATCACATAGTCTGCCTTAGTACAAAGTCCTTTCATTGCTTCCACAAAATCTGCATCAAATCCCGGATATAAACTTCCGTTATCTGCCATAGCCGGGTCCACGATTTTAACACCTTTTTCAGAAGCAGTTGCTTCAAAAATATCTGCTACGTAATCTATCTGCTTCGTACTTCCAAGATATCCTGTGTAAATGGCATCAAATTGAATTCCTTCTTTCACCCAATGGTCCTTAATGCTTGGCATGTCTTCCGTCAAATCACGAAAGGTGTAACCTGTAAATCCTGCTGTATGTGTGGAAAGAACTGCCGACGGTAATACACAAGTTTCCAATCCACATGCAGAAATAATAGGAAGTGCTACTGTAAGGGAGCATTGCCCCACACATGAAATATCCTGAATAGTTAATATTTTTTTGTATGACATAAAATCACTCCTCGTTCAACAATTATTTAGTAAGTTTTCTACTTTTATTTCATACAAATTATCATATCCTTTTTTGGTATTAATTAAATATCCAAATTCATATTTTTTTATATGACCAGATAATTACTTTGCTTTCCTTCGTGCTCGTCGGATACGATTGACGTGGCGCTCGAAATCTCCGTTATTAATGAGCTCTGCTAAGACATATTGTTCAAATACCGGAACGGAACAAGAATAAAATCCCAATTTTTCTTGGAAATCTTCTAGCATCTGCTCCGGAAGCACCATATATCCAATACGAATGGATGGGGCAATTGTGTGGGAGAACGTATTT
>JAZQBW010000033.1:0-17613 GCA_045545895.1 Faecalimonas sp. | reverse complement strand
TCGTTTCTATTTAAACAACAAACCATTTTTCTTTAATGGAGTGTTGGACCAGGGGTATTGGCCGGAAAGTCTTATGACTGCACCTACAGAAGAGGCGCTGAAATACGATATTGTGAAACTAAAAGAGTTGGGTTACAACACCATACGAAAGCACATTAAGATAGAGCCGGACCGTTTCTATTATCTCTGTGATCAATTGGGAATGATTGTTTGGCAGGATATGCCAAATGGTGGTGGCAACTACAATCTGCTTCATGTTATGTATCTTACAAATGTATTTCCTTGGTATGGAAGGACCATAAAAGACAATCACTATGGAATATTTGCAAGAAAAGATGTGGGTGGAAGACATCAGTATTATAAAGATTTAAAAGGCATGGTGGAGCAACTTTATAATTATCCAAGTATTGCAGTATGGGTTCCCTTCAACGAAGGTTGGGGTCAGTTTGACGCCACAAAAGCAACAGAACTAATTCGAAACTTGGATGGAACAAGACTTGTAAATGAAGCTTGCGGTTGGTTTGACCAGCAAGGCGGAGATATGTACAGTATTCACAATTATCTTCGCAAGCTCAAGGTAAAACCACAAAAAGACAGGGTGGTTGCACTGACAGAGTTTGGCGGCTATGCGTTTCCGATTCCGGGGCATATGGCTTGCGAGAAAGAGTTTGGTTATAAACACTACAAGACCAAGGAAGAGCTTACTGCAAATTACAGAAGGCTTTGGGAAGAAGAGATTTACCCGAATCTGGAAAAGGGTCTTAGTAGCGCGATCTATACCCAGACCAGTGATATTGAGGAAGAAATCAATGGACTTATGACTTATGACAGGGAAGAGAATAAGTTTGTGGAAGAGGAACTGAAAACTCTGCACAGAAAATTGTACGAAATGTATGAAGAGTTGACAAACTAAAAAAGGCATAGAAGCGTAGTTCGTGGCTGCGCTTCTAGCCTTTTTGCGTTCCAATATTTGTTGAAGAGCCAGGAACCACAGTTTCTGCGATTAGATCTGACTCAGTACACTGTTGTGGTATGCTTTTGAAAATGTCACATCTTTTCCAAACCACTCCGGTGGTGTGAAGGAGTTGGCCTCTTCTTCAGTTTCAAATTCAACCTCTGCAAGTACCAATGGTGCCAAATCATTTTCGAATACATCCAGTTCAATCATATATTTCTCATAAGGAATCATATAACGTTTTTTTGAAATCAGTCGTCCGTCAATTTTTTTCTTTAAATGTTCATAGGAATCTTTGGTAAGTAAGAGGTTGTATTCCTGACGTACCATCATGCCGCCGGATTTATAAGTAAGCTCGTACCGGTCGTCGTCTTTGCGAATCCGCACAACAGGTGCAGTGCAAAGATATCCTTGCTCTAAGTGGCGATGGCGATAAGTATCTAAGTTGTCCGGCAATTTTTTTAATAAATATTTACGTTCTATCTCCATGGTAAATAATCCCTCCAATTCAAGTTTATACTAATATAGTTTACCCAAAAAGTAAAGGAGTTTGCAATTTCTCCCTAAGTCTGATAAAATTGCAAGAGAATCTGATAAAGGAGGACTTTCGGATGGAAAAACAAGTTTGTGTATTTCTTGCAGACGGATTTGAGGAGATTGAAGGATTGACCGTAGTAGACCTTCTTCGAAGAGCAGGTGTACATGTAACAACCGTATCAATCACAGGAGAATACATGATTCATGGTGCCCATGGAATTGATGTACAGGCGGATAAATTGTTTGATGAAGTAACATATAGGAAGCAGGACATGGTGGTGCTGCCGGGAGGTATGCCGGGCACACTTCATTTGGGAGAGCATGAGGGTGTGAAACAGGTGTTAGAACAGTTCTGCCGAGAGAAAAAATATATAGCCGCAATCTGTGCGGCGCCTAGTGTACTTGGCAAATATGGCATGCTAAAGGGAAGAAAGGCTACTTCCTATCCAGGCTTTGAGGATGCTCTGCTTGGGGCAGAGTATATATATGACAAGGTGGCTGTAGATGAGTATTTTATTACAAGTCGAGGTATGGGGACGGCCATTGCCTTTGCACTAAAATTAATTGAGTTATTGTTAGGGGAAGAACAAGCAAAGAAGATAGGAGAGTCTATTATTTATGAGTAAGATTATTGATACCGAAAAAGAAAAAGAGATGAGCCAGAATTCAAAAAAGAAAATTATCATTGGCGTGAGTATTGCAGCAGTGGTTGCTATTACTTTTCTTGCCATTGTGGCAGTTGGGATGTTCCGCGATTTTGATGCGCAAACATACGTGCGCGCTATCCTGAATCAGACGTTTAAAGGTGATGTGGAGGAAACTGTGACTGTGATAGATGCGGAAGAAGGGGAATTACTGAAACAGTACGAAGAAAGCATTAGAGCTTTCGTGGAAAATAATGTTACAACCGGCGTTGAGATGGATGAGGAAACAAAAGAAAAATACGTTGGATTGTGTAAGGAAATCTTTGCCTCTATGAAATATGATGTAAAAGAAGCAGAGAAGGTTGGCAAAAAAGAGTATCGAGTACCGGTGGAATACCAGACTACGGATATTTTTACAAAATTCACTTCGGCTTTAGCTGCGGAATCAGAACGATTAAAAGATAAGGCTAACAAAGGGGAATATCAAGGCGAGGATATTAATTTGCAAATGCAGAATGAATTTTTGACTAATTCTTATGAATTACTAAAGAACGCAGCAAGCCAGGCAGAATATGCAGAGCCAGAAACAATGGTGTTTGTGGTGAAGGCAGGTGAAAATGATTTGTTCGCCATGGAGGAAGGCCAAATCATTGAATTTATCATGAAAATCATGGGTTTATATGAAATTCAAGACTAGATATTTGATTTTAAGTGTGATATAATACCAAGATGATTGCGAATGTAGATAAGTCTGTAGACTTTTCACATATATTTAAGGAGGAGAAGAGTAATGAGCTTACAAGTAGAAAAATTAGAAAAAAACATGGCAAAACTTACAATCGAAGTTTCTGCTGAAGAATTTGAAAAAGCAATCCAAACGGCTTATTTAAAACAAAGAAAGAACATCAGTGTACCTGGATTCCGTAAAGGAAAAGTACCGCGTCAGATGATTGAAAAAATGTATGGAGCAGGAATCTTCTATGAAGATGCAGCAAATTCATTGATTCCGGATGCATATGCAAAAGCATATGATGAGAGCGAATTAGAAATCGTATCTCAGCCATCTATCAACGTTGTTCAGATTGAAAAGGGAAAACCATTTATCTTTACTGCAGAAGTAGCTACAAAGCCAGAAGTAACTCTTGGGGAATATAAAGGATTAAAGGTAGACAAGGTTTCTAACAGAGTAACTGCAAAGGAAGTAGAGGCAAAATTAGAAGAAGAGCAAAAGAAGAATGCAAGAACAGTTGCAGTTCTTGACCGTGCAGTACAAGATGGGGACGAGGTTGTATTAGACTTCGAAGGATTTGTTGACGGTGTTGCTTTTGAAGGTGGAAAAGGTGAAAACTATCCATTGACAATCGGTTCAGGTTCTTTCATTCCTGGATTTGAAGAACAATTAATCGGCGTAGAAGCTGAAAAAGAAGTGGAAGTGAATGTAACATTCCCAGAAGAATACCACTCAGCAGATTTAGCTGGAAAAGCAGCAACATTCAAATGTACAGTACATGAAATCAAAGTGAAAGAACTTCCAGAATTAGATGATGATTTTGCAGCTGAAGTTTCTGAATTTGATACATTAGATGAATACAAGGCTGATATCAAAGCGAAAATCAAAGAACAAAAGATCGCAGATGGTAACAGACAAAAAGAAGATCAGGCAGTAGAAAAAGCAGTTGCTAACGCTACAATGGACATTCCGGAAGCCATGATTGATACACAGGTAAGACAACAGTTTGAAGATATGAGCTACAGAATGCAATCACAAGGCTTAACTATGGAACAGTACTTCCAATTCACTGGCTTAACAGAAGAAAAGATGATGGAAGAATTAAGACCGACAGCTATTAAGAAGATTGAAACAAGATTAGTTTTGGAAGCAATCGTGAAAGCTGAAAACATCGAAATTTCAGAAGAAAAATTCGAAGCAGAATTAGTTAAGATGGCAGAAACCTACCAGATGGAAGTTGCTAAGTTAAAAGAACTCTTAGGAGAAAATGAAAAGAAACAAATGAAACAAGATATGGCTGTTCAAGAAGCAGTGACATTCTTAGTAGAGAACGCTGTAGAAGAATAGGATATAGAAAAATAGAGGAGGCATGAGCATGAGCGTAATACCTTATGTCATTGAACAAACGAGTCGTGGAGAACGCTCTTATGACATTTATTCCAGATTACTAAAGGAAAGAATTATCTTTTTGGGGGAAGAAGTAACAGATGCTTCAGCAAGTGTCATCATCGCACAATTATTGTTTTTAGAGGGAGAAGATCCGGAAAAAGACATTCATTTGTACATTAACAGTCCGGGAGGTTCTGTCTCCGCAGGCCTTGCAATCTATGATACTATGCAGTATATCAAATGTGATGTGTCTACAATCTGCATCGGTATGGCTGCAAGTATGGGTTCTTTCTTACTTTCCGGCGGAGCCAAAGGTAAGAGATTTGCCCTTCCGAACTCAGAGATTATGATTCATCAGCCACTTGGCGGAGCCAAAGGACAGGCGACAGAGATTAAGATTGCTGCAGAACATATTTTAAAGACGAGAGATCGTTTGAACAAGATTTTGGCAGCAAATACGGGACAAAGTTTAGAGCAGATTGAGATTGATACAGAGAGAGATAATTTTATGTCTGCTGAGGAAGCAAAAGAATATGGTCTGGTAGATGAAGTAATTACCAGTCATTAATGAAAAGAATGAGGGGATGTTCTGAAGTTTAGAACACCCCCTTTACGCGTAAAAATGAGGTGAGAGTATGGCGACAAAAAAAGGAGAAGAACTGGTAAGATGTTCATTCTGTGGTAAGACCCAGGCACAAGTCCGTAAGCTTATAGCAGGACCGAATGGTGCATTTATCTGTGACGGGTGCATTGATATCTGTACGGAGATTATTGAAGAAGAGTTGGAGTTTGAAGAAAATTCCAGATACGAAGAAATCAATCTTCTTAAACCGGAAGAAATCAAGGCATTTTTGGATGATTACGTAATCGGACAGGACCAGGCAAAGAAGGTACTTTCCGTAGCTGTATATAATCACTACAAAAGAATCATGGCAGGGAAAGACCTTGGTGTGGAATTACAAAAGAGTAATATTTTAATGTTGGGACCAACCGGTTGTGGAAAGACCTTGTTGGCACAGACATTGGCTAAGATTTTAAATGTACCATTTGCAATCGCAGATGCAACTGCGCTGACCGAAGCAGGGTATGTGGGTGAAGATGTGGAAAATATTTTGCTGAAAATCATTCAAGCTGCGGATGGGGACGTTGCACGTGCAGAACATGGTATCATTTATATAGATGAAATTGATAAAATTACCAGAAAATCAGAAAACCCATCGATTACAAGAGATGTATCGGGAGAAGGAGTACAACAGGCACTTCTGAAAATCATCGAGGGTACGGTTGCGAATGTGCCACCACAGGGCGGAAGAAAGCATCCGCATCAGGAGACGATTCCGATTGATACCACCAACATCCTGTTTATCTGTGGCGGAGCATTTGAAGGATTAGACAAGATTATTGAGAAACGTCTTGATAAGTCTTCTATGGGATTCAATGCGGAAGTGACAGGGAAAAAGGAAAAGAATATTGATGCGTTACTAAGTCAGGTGTTGCCACAAGATTTAGTGAAGTTTGGAATTATCCCGGAATTAGTAGGGCGTGTTCCGATTAACGTCACCTTGGAGATGTTGGACAGAGAAGCGCTGATCCGCATTTTGACAGAACCAAGAAGTGCGATTGTAAAACAATATCAAAAATTACTAGAACTCGATGGTGTGGAACTTGAATTTGACCAGGCTGCTTTGGAGCAGATTGCAGATACTTCATTGGCAAGAAAAACCGGTGCCAGAGGACTTCGTGCAATCATGGAAAATGTTATGATGGATACGATGTATCATGTTCCATCTGACAGTACAATTAAGTCATGTCTGATTACAAAGGAAGTTGTAAAAGGAGATGCAGAGCCGATTTATAATGCAAAAGCTATTGCGACACAGAGTGCATAGTAAGTTTTAGAAATAGAACGGGTGCAGTGTCTGTACCCGTTTTCTTTATCTAGGGGATGTGTTTGGGGTTTTTAATACAAGGAGAGAGAATATATGGAGAACCAAATTGTAAGCATGCCAATGGTTGCCCTTCGTGGAATGACGATTCTTCCGGAAATGGTAGTACATTTCGATGTAAGTAGAGCTCGTTCCATTGAGGCCATTCAAAGGGCTATGCAGAGTAGCGATCAGAAAATATTTCTTGTTGCGCAACGAGAATTAAATATAGAGACACCAAAGCAAAAGGATGTATATGAAATAGGGACTGTTGCAACGGTAAAACAGATTGCAAAAATGTCTAAGAATGTATTTCGAGTTTTGGTTGTGGGACAGCAGAGAGCAAGACTTACGCGGGTACAGGAGGAGGAACCTTGCCTTGTGGCAGAACTGGCATTGTTAGAAGAGGAAGACATAGAAGGTAAGCTTAGCGACAATCCGGAAGCAAAGAATTTGCAACAGCTTTTCTTTGAATACACTTTGAAAAATGGCAAGGTGCCAAAGGATGTGATTGCTCAGATTGCAGATATTAAGTCATTCCAGAGTCTGGTTTATCAGATTGCAGCCAATGTTGCCATGGATTACGTGAATCAGCAGGATATCTTGGAACAGGATGATTTACATACCCGATATGAGGTGCTTGCCCTTAAGATTGCCAATGAGATGGCGGTCATAGACTTAAAAGATAATATTCAGAAAAAAGTAAAAGAGCGGATGGAAAAACATCAGAAAGAGTTTATTTTACGGGAACAGATGAAAGTCATTCGTGAAGAACTGGGCGAAGAAAATGTGCTTTCTGATGCAGAAGAGTTTGAACAGGCTGCGAAGAAGATGAAAGCTTCTGATGAAGTAAAGGAGCGTCTGAAAAAGGAGATTGTCCGTTTTAAAAGCTCTCAGCAGAGCGCAGCAGAAAATGGTGTGACCCGTACTTATATTGAGACTATGCTGGAGATGCCGTGGGATAAGGTAGTGGAGGACAATACAGATTTGTCTTATGCAAAGCAGATTCTGGAAGACGAGCATTATGGTTTGGAACAGGTAAAAGAACGAATCTTAGAATTCTTGGCCGTGCGCGCGTTGACGCAAAAAGGAGAGAGCCCGATTCTTTGTCTGGTGGGGCCGCCGGGAACTGGGAAAACATCTATAGCAAAATCCTTATCCAAGGCGCTTAAGAAGCCTTATGCCAGAATTTCCTTGGGTGGTGTCCGCGATGAGGCAGAAATACGAGGTCATAGAAAGACTTATGTGGGGGCTATGCCAGGGCGTATTGCCAATGCGCTAAAGTCTACCGGTGTAAAGAATCCACTGCTGTTGTTGGACGAGATTGATAAGGTGAGCAACGATTATAAAGGCGATACCTTCTCGGCACTTCTAGAAGTGTTGGACGGAGAACAAAATGTAAAATTCCGAGATCATTATCTGGAAGTTCCAATTGATTTGTCGGAAGTACTTTTTGTCACCACTGCAAACTCCCTGCAAACCATTCCAAGACCATTATTGGATCGTATGGAAGTGATTGAAATCAGCAGTTATACGGAAAATGAAAAAATGCATATTGCAATGAAACATCTGGTTCCAAAGCAAATGAAAAAGCATGGGCTTTCCGAGGAGCAACTGAAGATAGGAAAGAGTGCCATTTGGAAGATGGCTAGAAACTATACAAAAGAGGCAGGAGTGCGTCAGTTGGAGCGTACCATCGGTGAGATTTGCAGGAAGGCTGCCAGAGAGATTTTCGAAGAAAAGAAAGTAAGCATCCGTGTGACAGACCGGAACTTGGAAAAATATCTGGGAAAAGAAAAGTATTCTTACACCATGATTAATGAAACCGATGAGGTTGGAATTGTCAGAGGGCTGGCTTGGACAAGTGTTGGTGGCGACACCTTGGAGATTGAAGTGAATATTATGCCGGGCAAGGGGGAAACTTTATTGACCGGACAACTGGGAGATGTGATGAAGGAATCGGCAAGGACAGGAATCAGCTATATTCGCTCTATCAGCAAAGTATATGAGATTCCAGAGGAATTCTTTGAAAAGCATGATATTCATATCCATATTCCGGAAGGAGCAGTTCCAAAGGATGGGCCATCAGCCGGTATTACTATGGCAACTGCCATGATTTCTGCTATTACCAATAAAAAGGTGAGAGCAGATGTTGCTATGACCGGTGAGATTACATTGCGCGGCAGAGTCCTTCCTATCGGAGGCTTGAAAGAAAAATTGCTTGCTGCAAAATCAGCGGGAGTAAGGACGGTTCTGATTCCGGAGAAAAATATGCGTGATATAGATGAAATTTCAACAGAGATTACAAAAGGGTTAGAGATTATACCAGTAAGTACAATGGATGATGTACTTAGAAATGCGCTGGTACAAGAGGGAAAATAGTATGAAGATTAAAAATGTAGAGCTGTCAATTGTATGTGGAATTACAAGCACTTTACCTGAGACAGACCGGGTAGAGATTGCATTTGCAGGAAAATCAAATGTAGGAAAATCCTCTTTGATTAATGCACTGATGAATCGTAAGGCCTTGGCCAGAACATCTGCTACGCCGGGGAAAACCCAGACCATTAATTTCTACAATATCAATGACATCATGTATTTAGTAGATTTGCCAGGATACGGATATGCAAAAGTGTCTGAGCGGGAGAAGGAGCAGTGGGGCAAACTCATTGAACGTTATTTGAATACGTCCAAGCAACTAAAAGCCGTATTCCTGCTTATTGATATCCGCCATGAGCCTTCTGCCAATGACAAGCTTATGTATGAGTGGATTGTTGCTCAGGGGTATCACCCGATTATTATTGCTACTAAGCTTGACAAGTTGAAACGTAGTCAGGTACAAAAGCATGTGAAGATGATTAAGGAAGGGTTACATTTGCTTCCTGGAACAGTAGTGATTCCATTTTCTTTGGAGACAAAGCAGGGAAGAGAAGAGATTTGGGAACTTATAGAAACGAATTTTTTGACAGATGAGGAAGTTTAGACCTTGTGGAGCACACAGAAGCTGAGGTGAGAGAGATGAAAGAAACGCGTCCCTATTGGAAAGTAATTGTGAGTTTGGTGTTTAGCTTGATTGCAACCATTCTGTTTGTTGTAATCGGATATAGTTTGCTGCGCTTATTTTTACCATTTGTGATAGGCTGGATAATTGCATTTATTGCCAATCCCATGGTGTGTTGGTTGGAAAAACGGCTGAAAATCGTAAAGAAGCTTGGATCTGCAATCACAATTGTAGTAGTGTTGGGTGCAGTTGTGGGTGTGATTTATCTTGTGATAGACAGTATTGTACAGGAAGCTTCGGGATTGATTTCAGACCTTCCTAGGATGTATGGGGAAATGAAGTTGGGGCTATTGGAAATAGGAGCAAATCTTCAAGGAATATTCCAGTTGCTTCCAAAAGAAGCCCAGCATGGATGGAATTCTATCATGTCTAATTTAGGGGCGGCAGCAGGAGAGTGGATTGGTACTTTAAGTGAGCCGACAGTTGAGGTGGCAGGAAATGTTGCAAAAAGCATTCCGTCTGTTTTTATAGGAATGATTGTCATGATTATATCAGCTTATTTCTTTGTCGCAGAGCGTGAAGAAGTGATTGCATGGGTGAAGAAAGTGACACCAAAGCCTGTTGAAGATCGTATGGCTATGGTGATTTCCAATTTAAAATATGCCATTGGGGGATACTTTAAGGCGCAATTCCAGATTATGCTGGTACTTGGAACGATTATGTTTGTAGGGTTCACCATTTTAGGTGTGAAATATGCTATTGTGCTTGCCATTCTATTTGCATTTTTGGATTTCCTTCCGTTTTTTGGGACGGCCATTACTCTGGTTCCTTGGGCGATTTACAATCTGCTTGGACACAACTATAAGATGGCAGTAGGATTAGTGGTTCTATATGTACTCACCCAATTGATTAGACAGTTGATTCAACCAAAACTGGTTGGAGACGAGGTTGGATTGAAGGCGTTACCAACATTGGTGCTGTTATATTTGGGATATAAAGTGGGAAGTATCTGGGGCATGATTTTTGCTGTGCCTATTGGCATGATTGTGATAAATATGTATCATGCAGGTGCCTTTGACTATATTTTAGATGATGTAAAGATTTTGATTCGTGGAATCTTGAAACTTCGGAAATAAGATTGTAAGAGGCCCTAGAATATGATATAATTTTATATAATAATGAATTTACCAAAAGAATGGAGAATTACTATGAGCGGAAAATATGATGGAATGGCAATTGGTGTATTTGAACTTGATAGTGAATGTGCGTGCTTTGTTGCTTTGGATGCAGCGGCAAAGACAGCAGACGTTAAGATTCAGTCTGTGGAGAGGAATCGTCTTGGCGCAGGTGCATGCGTGAAGATGAGAGGGACAATCTCAGATGTGAATGCAGCTATGGAAGCAGCTTTAGAAAAAGCGGCTCCGATTGCAAAGATTGTTTCACACACAATTATTGCAGCGCCTGACAAGGGTACTGAAGTTGCAGCAGCGATGACGATTAATAAGTAGAAGGACGAAAGTAGAGGTATATTTATGAAATACGGTGCATTCGGATTAGTAGAAGTATTAGGAGAATCTAACGCAGTCATTGTAACAGACCAGATGTTAAAAACTGCAGATGTACAATATGAGACACAAGATACAAAATGTGGAGGACATGTACTCGTCTTTGTAAGCGGAGATGTTGCAGCAGTAAGCGCAGCGGTAGAACGCGTCACCGAGAATCCTGTATGTAAGATTTTTGCTTCCGCAGTCATTTCCAATCCATCTGAAGAAATGGTGAATATTGTAGAGATGTTCAAAGCAAGAAGAACAAAAAAATAAATATTAAAGGATAGGTGAACAAACATGTATATGGATGACTATAAACGTTGGCTGGAAGCCGATTTGGAAGATGTGGCACTGAAGACAGAACTGGAATCCATTTCCGGTAATGAAGAAGAGATCAAAGAGCGTTTCGCAGTTTCCTTAAAGTTCGGTACAGCAGGACTTCGAGGTGTACTAGGGGCAGGGACGAATCGCATGAATATTTATGTAGTACGTCAGGCTACCCAAGGGTTGGCAAACTGGGTAAAGACTCAAGGAGGCAACCAGTTAGTTGCAATCAGTTACGATAGCCGTATTAACAGCGATGTGTTTGCCAAGGAGGCTGCTAAAGTTTTGGCAGCTAACGGAATCAAGGTACGTATCTATGATGCTTTGATGCCGGTTCCGGCACTGAGTTTTGCAACACGATATTATGAAGCAAACGCAGGTATCATGGTTACTGCATCCCACAATCCGGCTAAGTACAATGGCTACAAGGCGTATGGTCCGGATGGATGTCAGATGACAGATGAGGCAGCAAATCTCGTATATGCTGAGATTGAAAATACAGATGTCCTAGAAGGTGCGAAACTTATGTCCTTCGAAGATGGAATGGCAGCAGGCTTGATTGAGTACGTAGGTGACGACTGTAAGGAAGCGCTTTATGATGCAATCAAAGCACGCAGTGTTCGTCCGGGGCTTTGCAAGACAGCCGGACTTAAATTGGTTTATTCTCCATTAAATGGTTCTGGTTTGGTTCCGGTTATGAGAGTGTTAAACGATATGGGTATCGATGATATTACAATTGTACCAGAGCAACAATACCCAGATGGAAACTTCCCGACATGTCCATACCCGAACCCAGAGATATTTGAAGCACTTCGTTTGGGATTGGAGTTAGCCAAAGAGTGCGGTGCTGACTTGATGTTGGCTACGGACCCGGATGCGGACCGAGTAGGTATTGCGATGAAATGTCCGGATGGTACATATGAATTGGTATCAGGAAATGAAGTGGGCGTTCTTTTGTTAGACTATATCTGTGCAGGACGCATCGAAAATGGTACTATGCCGGAGGATGCAGTTGCAGTGAAATCCATTGTATCTACACCACTTGCAGATGCAGTTGCAAAGAACTACGGTGTAGAACTTCGAAATGTATTGACTGGGTTTAAGTGGATTGGAGATCAGATTGCAGGCTTAGAAGCAGCAGGTGAGGTAGATAGATTTATATTTGGTTTTGAAGAAAGCTACGGATATTTGGCAGGTCCTTATGTTCGTGATAAAGATGCGATTATCGGTTCGATGTTAATCTGTGAAATGGCAGCTTACTATAGAAGCATCGGTTCTTCTGTAAAACAAAGATTAGAAGAGATCTATAGCCAGTATGGACGTTACTTAAACAAGGTGGATAGTTTTGAATTCCCTGGACTTTCCGGTATGGATAAGATGGCAGGCATTATGGAAGAACTTCGCAACAATCCTCCAACTGCCATTGGCGAATACAAGGTGGTAAAAGTAACTGACTACAAGAAACCGGAGGAAACTGGACTTCCGGCAGCCAATGTATTGGTATATGATTTGGAAGGCGGAGCACAGGCGATTGTACGTCCATCCGGTACAGAACCAAAAATTAAGACATACTTTACTACATTGGGCAAGGATTTGGCAGAAGCACAGGCGCAGAAAGATGCGTTGGCGGCAGCATTAAAGCCAATCTTTTCGTAGAAAAATTAAATGGGTGATGAAATGTATCGAGTTTTAGAATTGAATCCTCAATTACTGCCATTTTCGAGTGACATCGATTTGCGTATGCGGGACTACTACAGTACAAAAGAACGTTTAATGCCACAAGGAGGCACATTAAATGAATTTGCCAATGCTCATGATTATTTTGGCATTCACCATATAAAAGGCGGTTGGGTATATAGAGAATGGGCTCCGAGCGCTCATCAGCTTTACTTAACCGGTGACTTTAACAAGTGGAATCAGACAGAATTTCCTATGAACAGATTGGAAAATGGTGTCTGGGAACTATTCCTAGAAGGGGAAAATGCATTGTGGGAAGGCTGCAAGGTTAAAACCGTGGTAGATGCCAACATGCAGCGCACAGAACACATTCCTCTTTATGCACGCCGCGTAGTCCAAGATAAAGAGACCATTACCTGGTGTGCAGAGGTGGTTGACGACTGGAAAGTATTCCAATGGACAGACCAAGAGTTCCAGCCTGCCGATTCACTCTACATATATGAAGCTCATGTAGGTATGGCTCAGGAAGAAGGAAAAGTAGGAACCTATCGTGAATTTGCACAGAAAACACTTCCTCGCATCAAAAAAGCCGGCTACAACACCGTTCAGTTGATGGCGATTATGGAACATCCATATTACGGAAGTTTCGGATATCAGGTATCCAACTTCTTTGCAGCTTCCAGCTGGTTTGGAAAACCGGAAGACTTGAAGTTTTTGGTAAACAAAGCCCATAAGCTTGGAATTCGTGTATTACTAGATGTAGTGCACTCTCACGCAGTGAAAAACACCGCTGAAGGCATCAATATGTTCGACGGCACCACATGGCAGTTCTTCCATGACGGGCCAAAAGGTGATCATCCGACCTGGGGCACCAAGTGTTTCAACTATGGTAAAACAGAAGTCATTCACTTTCTTCTGTCCAACTTGAAGTTTTGGATGACAGAATACCATTTTGATGGTTTCCGTTTTGATGGTGTAACCTCCATGCTCTACCATGATCATGGAATGGGAACAGACTTTAACAGCAATGATAAATACTTCTCCATGAATACACATACAGAAGCAATTACCTATCTTCAGTTGGCAAATGAGTTAATTCGCCAGGTAAATCCAAAGGCAATTACCATTGCGGAGGATATGTCCGGTATGCCGGGTATGTGCCTGCCGATCGAAGACGGTGGTGTGGGATTTGATTACCGTCTTGCCATGGGACTACCTGATATGTGGATTCGCACCGTAAAGGAAAAGAGCGACGAAGATTGGAGTATCGGTCAAATGTGGGGAGACATGTGTCTGCGTCGACCGGGAGAAAATTCTGTTGCTTACGTAGAAAGCCATGACCAAGCATTGGTTGGTGACAAGACTATGATCTTCCGTCTGGCTGACGCAAATATGTATACAGATATGGACAAAGCTTGTCATAATCCAATTATTGACCGTGCAATCGCACTGCACAAAATGATTCGCCTCTTCACCATCGGCGGTGGCGGTGAAGGCTACCTCAACTTCATGGGGAATGAATTCGGTCATCCGGAATGGATTGATTTCCCTCGGGAAGGTAACAATTGGAGTTTTCATTATTGTCGACGTCAATGGAGCCTTTTGGATAATGGCTATTTGAAATACCAATGGCTCGGAAGCTTTGACCGGGATATGATTCGACTTTTGAAGCGCAACAATATGTTTGAACAACGCATGGCAGATTTAATGCTACTCAAAGAACCAGAAAAGGTAATCGCATTTTACCGAAGAGGCCTGCTTTTCGTATTCAACTTTAATGCGAATGAGTCCTTTACAAACATATTGATTCCTGTTCACGCTAACACAGATTACACTTTAAAACTTTCCAGTGATGATGAACAATACGGTGGCCAAAATCGCATTGCGCATATGACGTATCCTGTAAAGAAATTTGATGGAAAATACTATATTGAAGTTTATATTCCGGCACGCACTGCTATGGTACTCAAAGAAGGCCGGATTCAGAAAGAAAAATAGACTATTAAAAATAACACTTCATTGCGATGAAGTGTTATTTTTTGCATAATAAATCAACTTGACGAATTTTTGACTATGTTATATATTTAGTTTAAAAGAAAGACAAAATAGTTTTGAAACAAACTAATATAACGAAAAAATAAACGGTGATGAGTATGGAACTATATTTTAAATTATTAAAAAAACCAGTTTTTACAATGGATGATGTAAATGAATACTACGGAAAGATAGAATCGGCTCGTTCTGCTATCAAGCGATTGATGGCAAAGGGAATGGTAGAAAAAATCCGGAATAATTTATATACTTGTGTTAGTGGAGAAACAAATGCACCATTGGCAAATCGTTATCAGATTGCAAGTGCGATAACTCCGACAGCATATGTATCACATCATACTGCAATGGAGTATTATGGAGCGAATGACCAGATGTACTATGACGTGTATGTATCATCAAAAACAGAATTTAAAGATTTCGAGTTTGACGGATACACATATCATTATGTTCCGTGTAAATGTAATGAGGGAATTGAATCGGTTGCATATAGTGGCGGTGTACGGGTGACAGACCGAGAACGTACAGTTGTTGATAGCATTAAGGAAATGGATAAAATTGCAGGCATAGAAGAAGTGATTAGTAACATTGAATGCATGCCGCGATTGAATGAACAAAGACTGTTGGCGTATTTGGAATGCTATCAAAACAAGTTTCTGTATCAAAAGGCAGGATTCTTGTTAAAGGAGTATCGGGAGAAACTGTCATTGTCAGATGAGTTCTTTGAAATTTGTAAGGAGAAGAAAGGTCTCAGTAAACGCTATTTGATAAATGATTGTAATAACGGCAAATACGTTGATGAATGGTGTTTAATTGTTCCGGCAAACATATTTGATTTAAAAAATGGAGGAAACAGAGGGAGAAAAGAAAGAACTACACTTAGGAATCACATATGAACAGTGTGCAATGAAGGCAATGCTAAAGGGCTTTGAAAAACTATAACAAAAATCTCACACAGTACAGAACAGATGAGTAAAGAGGAGTTGCTAGAACTTTTGACAACTTGACAAAAGATTGGTACACCGATATGATGTAAGAGAAAAGGAGGCGAGATGGTTATGAGTCAGATTTATAGTTTGAAAATATATGATACAGAACTGATGAAATTTTCTTTGGAAAAACGTGGCTTGGAAGGATTAGTTGTTGACATATTATCCCAAAATGAAGAATATAACCATATGATGCCACTTGATATGGAATGTACTGGCGAAGGGATTCTAAAATGGTTGGAAAGACGAGTGATACCAAAGAATCGTACTTTTGTTGACCAAATATTAAAAACGTTGGGACTTAGCCATAATGATACCAAAGGTATCATTGATGTGTGTAAAGGCTTGTCTCTAAATGATAGTTATTGGATTGTGCCAGAAGGTTTTGAGGGAACCTATGAACAGTACAACTTATATGATAATCGTTTTTCGGAAATGCTAGCATTGGTTGCGTATACCGGTGCAGGACAGACAAAACAGGCATTTACAACATCGCCGGAATTAACAACCAATGGAATGTTGCCGAAGGCATGGAGGTTTGTAGAAGGTGATGGAATCTATCTGTATAAAGGAGGTACAAGTGGTGCTTCTAATGCAGGGAGAGAACCGTTTTGTGAATATTATGCATCCCAAATTGCAGAGACTATGGGATTAAATGCGGTTCAATATGATTTGGAAAACTGGAAAGGGATAACGGCATCTAAATGCAAGTTGTTTACAGATAAGGATACCTCTTTTGTTCCGATTGGTAGAATTGTTAAATCGGGTGGTATTCAAAAATGCTTGGATTATTATGATAAATTAGGGAAAACTTTTTCGGAACAGATTCGTAGTATGTTAGTGTTTGATGCATTAATATATAACGAAGATCGCCACTTTGGCAATTTTGGAGTGTTGCGAGATAATCATACCGGAAAAATTGTTGCACCTGCACCGATTTTCGATAATGGATTGTCGCTGTTTTGCTTTGCAGGACAGGAGGATTTGCCAACGCTTGCGGAATATGCGAAAACTCGCACGAATCCGTATTATATTTCTTTTGAAGAAGTATGTGCAGCGGTTATGGGAACGAAGCAGAAAGAACAGCTCAGGCGCATGATTGGTTTTCAATTCACAAGACATCCGAAACTGAACTTGCCTGAGGAACATTTGGTTGCTGTAGAACGAGTTCTGGAAAGAAGAGTGAGGGAGTTACTGGAGATACCAGTTCGAACCAGGACAGTGAAGGAAAAAGTAAGATAATCGTTAAGTACAGAACAAAAGTTCGATTTGTTCTGTACTTTTCTTTTGTGTTCTGATATAATCTAGTGGAATAAGTAGATAATAGTAGTGTAGTAACTAATTGAGTAATAAGGAGTTCGCATGGATAGATTTGTTCTAAAATCAGAATACAAGCCAACCGGCGACCAACCGCAGGCCATCGAAGCCCTTGTCAAGGGATTTCAGGAGGGCAACCAGTGCCAAACCCTTCTTGGTGTGACAGGTTCCGGTAAGACATTTACTATGGCGAATATTATTGAAAAATTGAATAAACCTACACTTATTATTGCTCATAATAAAACATTGGCGGCACAGCTTTACGGTGAGTTCAAGGAGTTCTTTCCGGAGAATGCTGTTGAATATTTTGTATCCTACTATGATTATTATCAGCCGGAAGCATATGTTCCTTCGACAGATACTTATATAGAGAAGGATTCTTCCATTAATGATGAGATAGACAAGCTGCGTTTGTCTGCCACAGCGGCTTTAGCGGAGCGAAAGGATGTTATTATCATTTCATCGGTTTCATGTATTTATGGTCTTGGTAGTCCGATTGATTATAAGGAGATGGTACTTTCTCTTA
>JAZQBW010000032.1:0-30578 GCA_045545895.1 Faecalimonas sp. | reverse complement strand
TCTACATATCCATATTGAAGTGCAAGCTTTTGCACACGTTCCTTCGTTTCAAATGATATAGAAGGATGGTCATTTAAGCATCTAGAGATGGTAGACTGGCTCACCCCAGCCAATTTTGCCAGTTCACTTGTACTAATCATGATATCTTCCTCCAAGTCCAATAATCTTCTTTTATTAAATCAGATTTGCAAAAAAATTACAAGATTACATTGGAACAGTTGGTGAATAGAGCGGAGAACTTTACGAAAGAAGAAAAATGTGGTATGATTGCGACAGATTATGAATTCCGAAAAAAGCTGGAGAGAGTTTAGGGGTATCAACATGGAGGTGTACTTATGAAGTTTGAACCGTCAAGTTGTGTAGATTATACATTTGAGCAGTTGTCAAACCAATACGAAAAGCAGTATGACTATCTGTGGTTTAATACAGATTCTACTATGCATTCTCACAGGGATTTCTATGAATTATTTTTTTTAGCAGGTGGAGTTGCAACTCACTACTATAATGGAGAGGAGCGCGAGCTGGGGAAAAACTGGGTTTTCATTTTCAAACCGGGAGAATTTCATCAATTGTATACAGAACCGTACCAATCATTCCATTTTAGTTTCATGGCCAAGGAAAGTTTTTTTGACAAATTTTTGACTGACCATCCAATTTTAAAAGGGTTATTTGAAGATAAAAATTATTTGTCCTATGAAATGACAGATGTGGAGTTTGAATATATCTATCGTTTAGCAAATGGCTTGACCCATAAGGAACAGGAGTACGAAGAAGTCTCCTTATTTCTTTACAACATTCTTTCATTGTTAAAAAGAAACAACGAAGATAGAAAAGAAATTACGCAGAACAATTTTGTGCTCGATTTGATGAGAAAAATCAATAATTATAAATACCTTACCTGCCGTATAGAGGATATTTATAAAAATTATCCCATTGCAAGATGTACATTAATCAAAGAATTCAAGCAATACACAGGAATGACGATTGTACAATATCAAAAAAAAGCAAAACTGGTATATGCCTCCCAATTGCTAATCAATTCCGGTTATACGGTGATGGAGATTGCTGAAAAATTAAAATTTGACAGTTTTAGTCATTTTCTTAGAATTTTCAAGGAAGAATATGGAATGACGCCAAAAGAATATAGAATGACCCATATGAGATAGAGGTTTTAAGAGTCCGTAAGGGCTCTTTTTTTGCACTTATGTATAGAAAAAAACACACTATTTGATATAAATTCACAAGTCATAAGGGGTTGACTGTGTTAAAATATACTAAAGAAAAATGTAATTATACAAACGGAAGGGGGAGAATGGATTTGAAGAAAGACAATTCATTAAAATTCCAGGAATTGTCAGTATTCGTGGAATGCTCCACAGGTAGTACGCCCACGGTAGCTACACTGAAAAGATTTATTGATATGGTATCTGCGTTTGGGTACACACATCTGTATTTGGGATTGACGGATGGATACAAGATGGAAGGAGAACCATATTTTAATTATTGTCGTGGTGGGTATACCACAAAGCAGCTTCAGGAGTTAGATTCCTATGCGGAAAACAAGGGAATGGAGCTTCGGGCCTCGTTCCAAGTATTAGCACATTTGGGCTACATGGCAAGGCATGACTGTTATAAAGATTTGTTTGATACGGACAGCATTCTGATGGTAGGAAAAGAAGAAGTGTACCAGATTATTGACAAGATGTTTGCGACGATGTCGAGGGGGATTCGTTCTCGGACAATTCATATTGGAATGGACGAAGCCATGAATCTTGGTATGGGAAAATACATGCAGCAGCATGGTTATCCGGATAAACGAGCATTATTTTTAGAACATTTGCGGCGGGTAGTGGATATTGCAAAGAAGTATGGCTACTTTTGTGAGATGTGGTCGGACATGTTTTATCGGATGGTGCAAGGAAGCGATTTTGATGATGATGGTGTTATACCGGAGGATGTGAAGGATAGTATACCAGAAGGAGTTCGCATTATTCATTGGTCCTATGAGAAGCAAACCCGAGAGGTGGTGCGAAAACAAATTAGACAGAATCGAGCAATATGTAAGGAATTTACTTTGGCCGGTGCCGCATGGAAATGTCTGGGACTGGCGCCCGGTAATCGATATAGCATGGATGTGATGGAGCAACAACTGGAACTTTGTATGGAAGAGGGAGTACAGTCCTACATGGTAACGCTCTGGTCAGATAACGGAGGACACTGTAGCATTTTTGCAGTTTTACCGACGCTGTTTACAGTGGCCGAGATGGCGCGAGGTGTAACGAGAACAGCGATTAATAAGGAAATGTTTTTACAGATTGTGGGAGTGTCCTATGATGACTTTATGTTACTGGATAATCTGAACAATCCGTTTTTCAAAGACTTGGATGAACTGAATGCACGTTGCTATTGGGGGTTGCTTTCAGATATTTTTCTTGGAAGCTATGACATGATGCTAGATGAGAAGACAAATGTGGCATATGCAGCGTTGGCACAACGTTATGCGGACGTGAATAGTGGAGAATGGAATCTTTTATTTGAGGATTTTAGGCTTTATGCAAAGGTGTTGTCCATCAAGATGAATATTGGTGTACAGATTCGAGAGGCGTATCGCAACAAAAATGAAAAGCTTCTTTTAAAATATGTAAATGAAGATATCCCGAAGATGCTTACCTATATGGAAGAATTTGTGGAACATTTCGAGAGACGATGGCTTTGGGAAAACATGGCATTTGGTCTTGAGGTTCATCATCTGTTTTATGGCGGTTTACTGAGACGTTGGAAGTATGAAAAGGAACGATTAGAAAAATATTTAAAGGACCACGAACCGATTGAGGAACTGGAAAGAGAATATCTTCCGGTGTGTGCCATTCCTCCAGCTAGCGAAGACCGATGTCGAGTGGTTAACTATCGATACATTATTTCCAATTGCGGAATATAAACAATAAACATAACAAAAAGGGAGAAAAGAAAGGAGTATCAAAAGTATGAAAAAGAAAGGAATAGCATTAGTTTTAAGTGCAATGATGGCGATGCAGGTGCTGACAGGCTGCTCTATTGGTAAGGCACCGGAGATGAATGTGGATAGTTCCACTTTGCAAATTGGAATTGTGGCCAAAGGATACGGAGATGAATTCGCAAGACAGTTAGCAGCCGCATTTGAAGAAAAGACCGGGGTAAAGACGGAAATTGTGAAATCGAACCCATCGGACAGTTGGGTGAGTGGTCAGATGCAGGCAGGAGCGAAAAACAATGATATCGATATTATTTTCGATATTAATTCTAAAACAATGCGAAACGTTGCAGTATCTGATTATGTAGATGGCTATGAAAGAGCATATGCAGATTTGAGTGAAATATTTGAAGAAGTGCCGGAAGGATATGGCACGGACGAAACATTGAAAGAAATGTTGAATCCATATGCTCTGAAAGCATGTACATGGGGAGAAAAAGGTGGAGAATATGGGGACGGAAAACAATATTTTCTTACATATGCTACCGGCCTAGAGGGTCTTGTATACAATGCAGATTTATTTGAAAAATACAGTTTAAGTATTCCGAAGACAACAACACAATTTTTTGCATTGATGGATCAGATGAAAACGCTAGATGGTGGCACTTATGCAAAGAATGAAGAAGGAAGAGAAGTATATCCATATGTATATTCCGGAAAAGTAAACTATAGTGAATATTTAGGTGTTGTATGGTGGGCACAGTACGATGGAATAAATACCTTCTATAACATGTTGGAAGGAAAGGATGCTGCCGGAAACTACTCCGCAAACTCCTTGAAATCACCAGGAAAATTGTCATCCATGACATTGATCTCACAGATTTTGAATCAAAAGAATGGATATACAAGTGAGGATTGCTACACACAAAGTTTTACTGATGCACAGGTGAAATTTTTAGATGAGCAAGCATTTATGATGTCAACAGGTGAGTGGATTGAACGTGAGATGTCTTCCAACTTTGAAGGAAATTCTCTTAATATTCGTTTCATGCCAATCCCAGTAAACAGTGACATTATTATGCAATGCGACTCTGTACAGACAGAAGAACAACTGGTAGAAGCAATTGCTTACATCGATGGAGATGGTGAAAAACCATCCTATCTTTCAGGAGCTGATGAGGAACGTTTGAGAGAAGCAAGAAGTATGTATTGTAGTGAGGGTAATCAACATATTGCGTACATTCCTGTGTATAGCAATATGGTGGAAGAGGCAAAAGATTTCTTCCGTTTTATGATGTCGAAGGAAGGACAAGAAATAATGCTTCAATATTCCTATGGAAATATGGCACCGTTAGATGTAGATGTGTCAAAGTTTTCTCAATACGAAAACATATCGAATTTCCAAAAGGCAAAATATGAGATGCTAGGTTCTGACGCAGGACTGAATTTAGTAGGAAACAACTACTATCATCCAATGGGTTATGCGGGATCTGTACAGATTTTCTACAGTCAGCCGACAATGGAAAATGCATTTGGAGTAATAGAAACTTCTGACACTTATATGACTGCAGACGAAATATGGACGGCAGATTATGAGCGTATGGCAGCGCAGTGGGCAAATGAAATGACAAGAGCCGGTGTTGCAAATTAAAAAGAAAAGGGGAATAACAATGCGCAGATTTGGAAAACAAATGTTGGCAGCAGGATTAAGTATCCTGATGGTTTTATCCATGGTCGGATGTGACGGAGGAAAAAAAGCGCAGCTTGATAAGAATACAAAACACGGCGAGGTATGGTCAGCACCATCCACGGTGAAGGTGGATGAGTATGATATTGATTATGCCTCAAAAGGAGAAGCGGCGCTTAAGTTTAAAGCGGTTCGAAATGAGTATGAAAGCAGACAATTAATTATTTCTGCGGCCAAAGATATTGATAGATTCGAGCTGAAAACGACAGATTTGAAAAAGGGTGAAGATATCATATCTAATGACAATATAGAAGTATATGTAGAAAAATATGTATTCTACGATGATTTTAATGGAAAAGGGAACATGCCGGATGCATTGATTCCATTGGCCATCGCAGATGAATATGAGGAAAATCAAATTCAGGCAGATAGAAACGGAGCATTGTGGGTCACGATCTATATTCCGAAGGAAACTCCGGAAGGCACCTACGAAGGAAGTTTTCAGCTAGTATTGGAAGGAACAGAAGGAACGGAAGAAGTGGAAATTCCGGTTGCTGTGGAGGTAGAAGATTATACTTTGACAGACGAGGTTCACGCGGAATCCCTGTTTTCTTGGCGTTATAACCGTGTAGCAGCAGGCGAATTAGACGGAAGTGCAAAGATGATGCAGCATTATTATGAATATTTCCAGGATTATCGCATCTCTCTTCAATCCTTACCATTGGCTACATTATCCGGTGAAGAATATGCAGAAAACGTGGTAAAGTATTATGACCGTTTGACATCCTATACAATTCTTTCAAAAGTAGGAGCAATATCCGGTGACCTATTGTATCACCTAGAGGAAGCGAAGGAACAGATACTAGCTGTGGCAGCGGCGTGTGATGGAGAACGTAATCTGTTTGATAAGGCCATTATTTATTGTATTGATGAACCAGATATGACAGAAGCAGAGACGAGAACATGGATCATTGATTGTATTAATCAATTAAGTATTATGCAAGGAGAATGCATTGCTGAGATTCAATCGAATCAAAGTGGAATATATGATGGATTAAAATCTCAGGAAGGATGGGAAGACTCTATTCGTAACATTCCAAACGTTATGCCAATTCTGACAGCTTCTGTGGAATGGCTGATTAAGAATGAAAATACACAAGAGGGACAAGATTTACTTACAGCACTGAACTGTATCTGTCCGATTCTCGGTGCGTTTAATGATAAACTTTCTTCTCAAATGATAGCCATGTCGGAACGTAACAATATTGAGTTGTGGTGGTATGGTTGCGTAAGTGCAGTTGTGCCGGAACCTACATATTTTATAGGCGATGCGAACCTACTTAGTGCCCGTAGTTTGTCGTGGCTCCAAAAGAAATTTGATGTAGTGGGCAACTTGTATTGGGATGCAGCAGCATATACAGATGAGAACAAAGATTATTTGGATGAGTATATCAATGTATATGAAAAACCGCTCCGCAAATCAAAGACAGCTCTCCCTTATGGAGATGGATTTTTGACTTATCCGGGAGCCGCTTATGGATTATATGGTCCACTCCCGTCCTTGCGTCTCATGAGTATTCGAGATGGTATGGAAGAATATGAACTCTTGTATGCATTGGAAGAAAAGCTAGAAGCGATGAAGGACAGTTTTGGAGAAGGCTTTGACGTAAAAAAAGCTATGAATGCTTTCTATGTGGAACTTGCTTATGATGGAATCAATGCAAACATGGATGGACAAAATGGTCTAGAGTTTGATGCACTACGTGCACAGTTGATTCAACTTCTCACAAGCTTGGATAAAGGACTTGGTTTTGTGATGGGTAATATTGAAACTCAAAATGAGATAGCAAATATTACATGTTATACACAGGAAGGTGCAGACCTTACGATTAACGGAGAGACGATGAAGCCAGTGGATGGAGTAAGGTATGAATATACATTAAATTTAGAAGAAACAACAGATATTGAAGTCATGGTAACTAATGCAGAAGGAAAGACTTCGACCTATCAACAATTTGTTGCATCTCCGGTATATATTCTGAATGCACTTTCTGAGGAAACTGTTTTAGATGGAATCAACGTAAGTGATGGAAGCAGCGTAGAATTTGTTGAAGATTCTTTGAATTCAACAGACGGAACAGCAGTGCACTTTAATATTCAGGGTGTGGTAACAGGAAACAAACTGACAGATGCTGTCTTTATACCAACTGCATCTTTTGCTACATCTTTGTTCCAGAATAAAAAGCTTACTGAAATGTCAACAGTCAATTTGGATATCTATAATCCTGGCGAAAGCTTTGCTGTAAAAGTAAATATATACAGTGGAAGCTCTTATGTGGAAATGGGAGAATTTGAGATTGGTGAAGGTAAGACGAATTTGAACCTGAACCTAAAAACTCAGAACTTCAGTCAAATTGAAACAGCAGATAGAATTGCATTTGAATTCATGAATGCGCAAGACGGCAATGCAATGTCATATGAGTTCTATGTAGATAATATTGCAGGGGAAAAATAGAGAGGAGGTGTATAGAATATGAAACGAAAAAGTTTTATATTTGCTGGAATTATTGTAATAATAGCGGCTGTTATAGGAATCTTGTTTGCAGTAAACAGACAGGAAAAAGAACCGACAATTGCAGAAGGCGAAAAAAGTGATACGGAATTACTCTTCTCATTTGAAAGTTATGAGGATATTACAGGAACAAGTATATACTTTAACAGCTTGTTCGGTGAGACAGCAATCAATACCGATGAGAACTACATTACAGATGGTGAGGGTTCTTGGCTCGTAAAACCAGAAGGGGATTACGGAAAAGAAGATGAATATCCAAAGTTTCGTATGCGCTGTGTAGACACAACATTTAAGAAGAGTGACTTTAATGCATATGACAAGATTATGCT
Organism: Faecalimonas sp.; assembly: GCA_045545895.1. Classification (GTDB taxonomy): domain Bacteria; phylum Bacillota; class Clostridia; order Lachnospirales; family Lachnospiraceae; genus Faecalimonas. The sequence continues at coordinate 23,040 of JAZQBW010000032.1, read as the reverse complement.
GGATATCTATAATGCGTCGGATAAAGAGGTTGCCATTGAGTGGTCATTTACAACACGAAACAATTCAGATGTAGATACAGAAACAGAGAAAAACGTATATCATCTTAAGCCAAATGCGTGGACTACGTGTGAGTACGATTTGACAGACGAGGCATACGGCGCTTATTTCCGTTTGGATATGGTAAAACGGATGAACGTAACCTTCCTGACAAAGAAGATGAGTAAAGATGATGCGGTTCCGGAATTATATTTTGATAATCTCAGGGGACATTTTGCAGAAAATGAGCGTGAGATTGCTGAGTGGGAATATGATTTTACTGAAGGAATCACCTTTGAAAAATCAACAGACTTCTATTTGTTCTCCAATACTGTTTCCGAAACCATGCAGATGGATTTGGAACGTATTGCGTATGCAGACACAGCATTGACAGAGGTAGATGAATCTTTAGGTGAATATGCACTTATGGGAAGAGCTGCAGGGGCTACATGGCCGGCTGTTACTGTGAATTTTGGGGAAACTGTAAAAAAAGATATGATACTTAGCTTCCAACTATATGTTGAGGTAGATGAGGAGTTGGCAGGAGATAGCACATATCGCGTAGAAGCATTTAAGAGTATTGATGAAAAAGTGGCACACGGATTCTTAGAACGCAAAAACAATGCATTCAATCAGTGGGTACAAGTTGATGTTGTGTTAAAACATGATCATAATACAGCATGGATATTCTTAAACTTTGATGATGGAAATGGTCATTCCATCTTCGCACCTGATGTTCCTGTGAATGTTTATATGGACAATTTTGTATTGTCCGAAAAGAAACAGGATGTGATTGTGGACGAAAATGGAAATGTTACACTTTTGAATCCTTATAATGTAAAAGATTTGACTTATCGAGTGGAAAAACCGGCGAAGAAAGGTCAGATTATCTCCTTTGATATCGACTTTAATATGTCTGATGCAGTAGCAGTATGGGTATTAGGTGATGACGAATGGAAAGATGAATGGTATGCAGAAGGCTTTACAGCGTGGGGAGGCAAGAAGCACATTCAAGTCGAGGTGGGAAGTGATACAGAATACTTTAGTATCTATGTACAATACCGCGGTGAACATAAACAGTATCAGGACTACGAATGTAAGATTCAGAATATCAAGATTCTCAATGAATATGTCTTTGACGACATTGTGATGAAAAATCCTGGAAACGAGGAAGTGTTGGGATATACCTTCAGTCGTTCTGTGAAAAAGGGACAGCATATTACATTCGATATTGATGTTTCACCAGAACAGCCTATGTCAGTGTGGGTACTTGGTGACGATATGTGGAAAGAAGAATACTATGCACAGGCTTATCAAAAATGGACTGGTAAAAAGACTATTTCTGCAAATGTGACAGAAGATACTGAAAACTTTACTGTATATGTTAAATTCCTGAATGGCTCAGGTAATTATTCGAATAACGTTGTAACCATTTCAAATATGAGTGTGGGCGATGGATTTGTGAATACCAATCCGGACCTTATTGTGAAAGAGAATGGAGATGTTATCTTAAAGAACAGCCCAGGTTCTTCACAAGTACTGTACACCTTCGAAAAACCGGTGAAAGCAGGACAGATTGTACAATTTGATATTGATGTGGACCCGGCACAGTATATTGCCGTATGGCTTCTTGGAGACGGTATGTGGAAGGATGAATACTTCGCGAAACCGTATGAGAAATGGACTGGAAAGCAGACCATTAAAGTGACTGTTCCAGAGGATACCAAGAACTTTACAGTGAACGTGGAATTCAGAGACGATTCTTTTGATTTTACCGAGAATGTAATCACAATTAGCAATGTAATCATAAAAGAGCCAGATGTAAAGATCGATGCAGATGGAACTATTAACGTAGAAAACAGCGAAGGCAATAAGAGAGTATCTTATATCTTTAATAAGCCAATTCAGAAGGGGCAGATGCTCAGCTTCGATTTGGAAGTAACACCAAGTCAGAAGGTTGCTCTTTGGGTATTGGATGAGAAGGATAAGGAATATATCGGTGAAGAATTCTCAGCATGGAATGGTTCAAAATCATTCAGCACAATCATTAATGAAACAACAAAGCGATTCACTATTTTGCTGGAGTACAGAGGCGATGCGGAATTAAGTGACAATGTACTGAAGATTCGCAACGTGAAGATAGGAGAACCAGAGATAAAAGAACCGGATGTGACAGTTGGAGAAGATGGAACAGTAACTATAAAGAACAGTGATGGAAATCGTACTATATCTCATACTTTCCAACAGGAGGTAAGTGCAGGCCAGACCGTTAGCTTCGATTTGGCAGTAAACCCAAGTCAGCCGATAGCTGTGTGGCTTCTGACGGATTACAATGAATACATTGGAGAAGTGTTTACGTTTGAAGGCAGTAAAACCTTTAAGGCTAATATTGTGCAGAATTCTACGAAATTCAAAATACAGGTTCGCTACGATGGAGACACCCCTTATGAGGACAACGTACTTACAATCAGTAATGTAAAAGTAGCAGATCCAGACGTAGTAGTAGGGGATGATGGCACGGTAACAGTTCGCAACAGTTCCGGAGAACGAACAGTGAAATATACGTTCAACCAAGAGGTGAAAGCAGGAGGAAAAGTAAAATTTGACTTAGCAGTGAATCCAAGTCAGCAGGTAGCAGTATGGCTACTGACAGACTATGAAGAGCACATTGCAAACACTTTCACATGGGACGGAACAAAGACCTTTGAGGCAACACTTGGACGAGATACATCCACGCTTAAAGTACAGGTGCGTTATGACGGAGAAGCACCATACGATGGCAATGTGTTGACCATTAGCAATGTACAGATTATAGAACCAGACGTAGTAGTGGGGGATGATGGTACAGTTACTATTCGCAACAGTTCCGGAGAACGAACAGTGAAATATACGTTCAATCAAGAGGTGAAAGCAGGAGGAAAAGTAAAATTTGACTTAGCAGTGAATCCTAGTCAGCAGGTAGCAGTATGGCTACTGACAGACTATGAAGAGCATATCGCAAACACTTTCACATGGGATGGAACCAAGACCTTTGAGGCAACACTTGGGCGAGATACATCCATACTTAAAGTACAGGTGCGTTATGACGGAGAAGCACCGTACGATGGCAATGTACTGACCATTAGCAATCTACAGATTATAGAACCAGATGTAGTAGTGGGGGATGATGGTACAGTTACCCTTCGCAACAGTGCAGGAGAACGAACTGTGAAATATACGTTCAACCAAGAAGTGAAAGCTGGGCAAAAAGTGAAATTTGATTTGGCGGTGAATCCAAGTCAGCAGGTAGCAGTATGGCTGCTGACAGACTATGAAGAGCACATCGCAAACACTTTCACATGGGATGGAACCAAGACCTTTGAGGCAACGCTTGGGCGAGATACATCCACACTTAAAATACAGGTTCGTTATGATGGTGGAGCACCATACGATGGTAATGTACTGACTATTAGCAATGTACAGATTGAAAACGTAGGTGTGACTTTAGAAGACGTTGTGATTGAAAATCCGAATGGTGATAGGACAGTAAAACATCACTTTATACAGGATGTAAAGGCCAGAGAAACCATTAGTTTTGATTTGGAGATAAGTCCAAAACAGCAAGTGGCAGTATGGCTATTATCATGGAATGAGTATATTGCCAATACATTCACTTGGGATGGAAAGAAGAATTTTGCTGTAACAATGCAAAGAGATACAGATAATTTTTGGATCCAAATTCGTTATGATGGCGCTGCTCCATATGATAGTAACGTAACAAAGATTAGTAACATAAAGATTCTTCCAAGCAAATAAAACGAGGAAGGGGAATGGAATTATGAAAAAGAAACGTAATATTTGTAAAATAGTATCATTTTTACTTACATTCACGTTGGTGATGGAATGGCTGCCGCCGGCAGCCACCGCATTAGCGGCGGATAACACGGTGGAAACGGCTTCAGTGGAAAGACCGACTGCAAAAGGTGTGGATGGAGATGCTACTGGAGATGGTTTTGTCAATTCCAAAGATATCGTAAGAGAGAAAAAAGAATTAGCAGGGAAGGCTTCGAAACTTTCTACAACTGACGCATTCCTTAGTGGTAAAAGCTATCTAAGAGATGAGGATGTCATCTCTTTGTATGAGATTATTTTGAGAAAGGATTCCCGCGGATATCCTATCTATTTGGAAGATGACAAGATTATGCTGGCAGCATATGAAGGACCGAGAAAGGCAAATCGTCAAGACTTTACGTGGGATGGAAGCAATCTTACAAGTGCACCGGTGACGCAAAGTTATCTGAACGCGACAGAATTCAAGCGCTTCGCAGATGCAGGATTAAACACAGTGTATGCGCAAGGAGATGCACAGTTTTGGAGTACTACAATGGGAGATGCAGATGCAGCTTATCTGTATTATCTGAATAATTATATGAAACTTGCCGAGGACGCGGGAATTGACGTGATAGTATATACAGAGGCGCTGAATTCCTACTTGAGAGGAAATGACGTCACTAAGGTGGACGCTGCCGGTACAACGGTAACACACAGTGAACTTAAAAACAGCGTTTTGGAGGCAGACCTAAGAGAACTCTGGGAAGGAGGAACAGCACCGTGGGGGTATGGCTCTAACAAAGGTATGAAAGAATGGAAAAACTTCGCAGGCCTTATGATGTCTGACGAGTTAGAGTATGATTGTGTGGATAATTACACGACGGCTCTAGAAAAAATCAAAGGCATCAGTTCAGACATCGCTTACTATAGCAGCCAGTTTTCAATGGCAGCAAGTGGAACTCACTTTGGTGGAAGTGCGTTAGATACAAGTGCAGCCAAGAGAGCGGAAAATTTTGTGAAGGCTGCAAAAGCTTTTGGAAATGCTGCCGGTAAATTTACGTATGATATGTATCCGCTTTTAAAAGATGGAAGTGTTGAAGATTATTGGCTTTATAATTTGGAATTGTCGGCTCAGACCGCAAAAGAGAATGGATTTGAGACAGGCATTACACTTCAGTCAACAGATGTTGAAAAACTATTATCTGCCGCAAGTACAAGAGTACCTGACCAGAAGGATGATATTGGTTTTCAGGTGTATACAGCTTTAGCATATGGTATGAAGTCGATTACTTATTATACCTATTGGGAACATCATAATCAGAATACTGGTATTACTTCAAAAGAGGTATATACAACTCCAATGGTAACCTATCCGGATGACCCGAACGCAGAGGGTGCAGAAGGACAGGAAACAGATGTTTACTATGCAGTACAGGGCGTCAATAATGAAATTAATAAGTTCGATCATGTTTTCATGGAATATGATTGGCAAGGAACGATTCCTTTGGAAGTAAATGATGAAGATAACTTATATGATTATCTTGATACATCTTATATAAATAGTAGAATAGCGTCAAAGACAGTGAACGGTGGAGATGCACTCATTGGATGTATGTATGATGATAACCAAGAAAAAGATGGTTTCTGGCTTGTAAATGCATGTAATCCGGAAGATGATAAGACATCCACTGTAACTATCAAATTCAACGATACTGAAAAATTGATGGTATTCGACCCGCAGGCTGAGGGCTTTGATGGAACCGGCGAAGTCGTTGATTATGACAGTGTCAATGGATATACTGCAAGTCTGGCATCCGGAACAGGGCAATTTGTGATTCCAATGGGAACACCGAGTGAACCGGATGTCATAGTAGAGGATGACGGAAGTATTACATTGCGTAATAGTGCCGGTGAAAAACGCGTAGAGTATATTTGTGATACAGCAGTGACAAAAGACCAGATACTTTCTTTTGATTTGGAAGTTACACCAAGTCAAAAGGTTGCAGTTTGGGTAATTGATGAATCAAACAACGAACACATTGCAAACGAATTTGTTGCATGGGATGGCACAAAGACCTTTACAACAACATTCAAAGCAGACTCCGATAACTTTAAAATATTGGTAGAGTATCGCGGGGATACAGAATTGAAAGATAATGTGTTGAAGATTAGTAATGTGAAAGTATCAGAGCCTGATGTATCAGTAGCGGAAGATGGAACGGTAACACTTCGAAATAGTGCAGGAAATAATGCAGTAGAATATCAGTTTATGAGGGATGTGAAAGCAGGTCAAAAAGTAAGATTCGATTTGGAAGTAACACCAAGTCAGTCAGTGGCAGTCAGAGCGTTTGCATGGTATGAGCATCTGCCGGGCGCCTTTGAGATGGTAGATGGTAAAACCACATTTACTACCGATGCCTTTACGAAAGACGCAGATAACTTCAAGATTCAGGTGAAGTTTGATGGTTCTGTTCCATACGAAGATAACGTAGTGAAGATTAGCAATGTAAAGATTATAGAACCTGATGTTGTAGTGGGCGATGACGGAAGTGTAACACTTCGCAACAGTACTGGAAAGAATGCAGTAGAATATCAGTTTATAAAGAATGTGAAAGCAGGCCAAAAAGTAAGATTTGATTTGGAAGTAGCACCAAGTCAGTCAGTGGCAGTCAGAGCATTTGCATGGTATGAGCATCTGCCGGGCACTTTTGAGATGGTAGATGGTAAAACCACATTCACCACCGATGCCTTTACGAAGGACGCAGATAACTTCAAGATTCAGGTGAAGTTTGATGGTTCTGTTCCATACGAAGATAACGTAGTGAAGATTAGCAATGTGCAGATAGAAGATGTGGGTATAACTTTAGAAGATGTTGTTATTGAGAATCCAACGGGAGCACAGACCGTTTCGCATCAGTTTATTCAGGATGTGAAAGCGGGCGATACAATTACTTTTGATTTGGAAGTTGAACCGAGTCAACAGGTAGCAGTGTGGCTAATTGCGTGGAATGAGTATATAGCAAATACCTTTACTTGGGACGGAAAGAAGACTTTCTCAGTAACAATGAAACAGGATACGGATAATTTTAGAATTCAAATTCGCTATGATGGTGGGGCACCATATGATGGTAATATAATAAAGATTAGTAATATTAAGATTACTCCGGCTGAGTAATATGTAGAGAAGTGTTCTAAAAAAAGGCGGTGTGGTTCCAAAGAACCATACCGTCTGTTATACTGGAAATTGAAATCATATTAGGAGCTGATTTTAAAAATGAATAACTTGAGTAGTTTGAAATATATTCAGAAATTGACAGAAAACATAAAACCTGAATTGGCATACACGGATGCAGTGTCGTTGGATATATGGCAGAACCAAGCCCGCGAGAAACTTCGTGATTTACTTGGACTACCCCTTCCTAATTGTGAACTGGAATTTGAAGTACTTGAGGAAAAAGAATGCAAGACTTATAAAAAAGTAAGTTTCCAATTCCAAAGTGAGCCGGGATATTATGTTCCATGCACTTTATTGATTCCAAATGGCATTAAGAAGACGAAGGTAGTAATCTGTTTGCAAGGACATTCCACCGGTGCACATATTTCCATTGGAGTTGAAAGGTTTCCAACTGACAAGGACTTGATTGCCAGTGGCAGAGATTTTGCGGTACGTGTGGTAGAAGAAGGATATTGCGCAATTGCCTTAGAACAGCGGTATATGGGTGTTAAGGGGCAGGATTCCCAGGGAAATGCGTCTTGTATCGTTGCGCATGCCGCGATGGCAGGTTTATTAATAGGAAGAACACCGATAGGAGAACGTGTGTGGGATGTTATGCGACTAATTGATGTAATTGAAGCTCATTTGACTGAATACATTGATTCGACGCAGATTATCTGCATGGGGAATTCTGGTGGAGGAACAACCGCCTTTTATGCATCTTGTTTGGAGGAACGTATCAGCATGTCTATTCCGTCCTGCTGTGTCTGTTCCTATGAGGAATCAATTATGGCGATGAACCACTGCTCCTGTAATTATATTCCGGGCATACGGAACTATTTCAATATGGGGGATTTAGGATGCCTTATCGCGCCGCGACCATTGATTGTGGTGTGCGGAACAGAAGACCCTATATTTCCATTATCAGGTGTGGAGAAAAGTTTTGCAATTATATCGAGAGCGTATCAGAAAATGGAAAGAGAAGAATTCTGCTATCTGATAAAAGGAAAGGGCGGACACCAATTCTATCCAGATGATGTCTGGCCAATTGTTCATCAAATAGAAAAGAGAGATGATGTGTATGAGAAAAGTAACGAGAGATAACACAAGAAAGAAGATAGGCAGCAAGCGATTCAAGAGAAAACAGACTTTTTTTATCACTGTAATGCTGACTCTTCCGATTTTGAATTTTTTGGTTTTTTGGCTATATGTAAATTTTGACTCTATTATGCTTGCATTTCGTAATGTAGATATGAGTACTGGTCAAGAATACTGGACTATGAATAATTTTAAAACAGTATGGGAGTTATTTACAAAAGAAGGTGCAGATAGTGAGATGCTTCACTACGGTCTGAATACTTTGAAATTTTGGCTTTTAAGCACTGTGTGGACGATTCCGCATTCTATTTTTTTGACGTATGCATTTCATAAGAAGCTGAAAGGGAGAAAAGTATTTCGTCTTCTCCTTTATATTCCGACAATTATCTGTTCGGTAGCCTTGGCAGGTATTTTTGAGGCGTTTATCAATCACAATGGTGTGGTTGGTTATGTTGCAACAGAATTTTTGGGTGTGGATAGAATCCCAAGCTGGTTCCAGGAAGAAGAGTATGCTACTTGGGCATTGCTATTCTACAATTTCTTCTTTGGATTTGCAGGGCAGTACATCTTGTATAGTGGGGCGATGGCCAATATCGATACAGAGATTACAGAGGCTGCATTGATTGATGGTTGTACCATGTGGCAGGAATTAAGGTATATCTGTATTCCACTAATGTGGCCGACTATTTCCATGACAATTATTACCTCTTTCGGGGCAATCTTTGGTGCTTCCGGACCGATTTTACTCTTTACAAGCGGACTTCGTTCAACCTGGACATTTGGATATTGGATATTTGATCAAGTTCGTGTGTATCAGGCATATTACATACCGGCAACCCTTGGACTTTGTTTTACCTGTATTGCATTTCCGATTGCAATGCTTGTAAAACGGATTGTGGATAATATGTTTACAACGGAATAAGGGAGGCTAGAGATATGAAGAAGATGAAAGGTAGTTTAATTGATAAGAGAAGGACCATATGGGAAAAACTATTTTTTAAATGGATGTTTCTTGTGCTACTTATATGGTCTGCAATTATTGTTGGAATGCTTACATGGGCGCTGATTAGTTCGCTGAAAACAAATCTAGAGTATGTAAATGACCCATTGGGACTTCCGGAGCTATTAAGATTTGAAAATTTTAAACTTGCATTGGAAAAATTCACGCATAACGGGGTAGGATTCTTTGGAATGCTATATAACAGTGTATGGCAAACCATACTTCCTTCTTTGATATCAACGTTAATGCACGTAATTACAGGATACATATTTGCACAGTATGATTTTAAAGCGAAAAATTTTATCTTTTCAATTGTTGTATTTGTGATGATTATTCCGATTTACGGTTCTTTTGCAGCAAATTACAAATTGAATTATGATTTAGGCTTAAATGATTCTTATTTATTCCTAATAAGATCTTTTGGAGGACTGTCTGCGAATATGCTTTTGACTTACGGATATTTTAAGAATGTGCCAAAGGCACTGAGAGAAGCAGTCTATATGGATGGTGGTTCTGATTTTACAGCATTCTTTAAAGTATATCTTCCGTTGGCAAGAAATATTTTTGTGGCATTGTCATTACTTGCATTTATTTCTCATTGGAATGATTATGAGACACCATTGCTTTACTTTGATAAGATGCCAAACCTGGCACTGGGGCTCTATAACTTCCAACAGGAAATTCAGTATGTAGCAAATAATCCGGCATATTTTGCGGGAGCGCTAGTGGTAATGATGCCGGTAGTGATTCTGTTTATCTTTGGTTCGGATAAAATCATGGGTCAATTGTATAGTGGCGGATTAAAAGGTTAGGTGTATAAAATGATTGTAAAGCAGTATATTAAAGAGTTTGAAAAATTAGGTTTGGGAATGTTTGTTCACTTTGGATTGTATAGTCAAATGGAAAAAGGAGAATGGGTGAAGGCGAGACACTCTATTTCTGACGAAGAGTACTGTCCATTGGCAGAAACTTTTAATCCGAAAGAAGAATGGGCAAAGGAACTGGTGAGTGCGGCAAAAGGTGCCGGTTGCAAGTATATTGTACTTACCACAAGGCATCATGATGGGTTTTCTTTGTATGATACCTGCGGATTGAATACGTATGATGCTCCTCATGCGAAATGCAAAAGAGATTTGGTGCGTGAGTTTGTGGACGCATGCCGGGAAGAGGATATCATACCATTTTTCTATCATACAATGTTTGACTGGCATGAAAAGTCTTGTGAAACAGACTTTCCAAAATATCTGGAATATCATCGGGCGAGTGTGGAAATCCTGTGTAGAAATTATGGAAAAATAGGAGGACTCTGGTTTGACGGTACATGGAAGATGCCAAATCATGACTGGGAGCCCGACAAACTTTATGCTTTGATTCGAAAGTATCAACCAGAGGCTATGATTATTAACAATACAGGGATTGATGACCTTGGTGCATTGGGACATATAGAACTAGATAGCGTTACATTTGAAAGAGGAAAACCATTTGCTATTAACTTGGAGAGTTCACCAAAATATATTGCAAGTGAGATGTGTGAGGCTTTTGGAGAGCATTGGGGATATGCAGCGGATGATTTGAATTACAAATCACCTGCTACCTTGATTCGTGAATTGGCAGATTGCAGAAAATATGGTTCTAATATGCTTCTTAATGTTGGACCGATGGGGGATGGGAGTCTCAATCTGTTGGACAGAGGACTTCTTGACTACCTGGGAAGATGGACATCCTATTTTGATGAGGCGATCCGCAGTCCAAGACCGAGTGGAATTGAAATCAAAGATAAGACAGAAGACTTTATTTTAAAGGATGGAAGGAATTATTATCTGTTCTGTTATGATATTCCGATGATGGAGTTTACTCATCATAGGAGCGAGGCTTTCTATCGACAGGAGTTTGAATTGGAGGATCAGATTGCATCAGTAACATGGATGGATACCGGAACAGAATTAAAATATACGCAAGAAGGCAAACAGGTTACTATTCATACGGTGCCGTATGATTATGGACGAAATTTGGTGGTTCGAGTAGCGAAAATTGCGTGTAAGTAAAGCGTGGAGGAAAGGACGAAAGAAATCATGACAGAATTTCGAATAGAACATTTAATCATACCAAGTGCAAAGTTTCATGGTGTCAGTTCTTTGCCGGCCATTTCAGAACAATTACGTTTATCTTTTATGCAAAATGTGTTTGAACTTCATGAGGAAGATGAGTTGTTTGTGAATTATGGAATGGTAGATTACGCCTTTCCATATAAAATACAGGACAACTATTCCCGCGAATTAGAAGATACACACCAAGAAGTAGTTGTGCTAGAGAATGAATATTTAAAAGCAACATTTTTTCCACAGTTTGGGGGAAAACTTCATTCTTTGTTTGACAAAAAGGCGCATAAGGAACTTCTTTTTTCCAATGATGTGGTTCGTCCATGTCACTTGGGTGTGCGAAATGCATGGATGAGTGGTGGAGTAGAATGGAATTGTGGATATGTAGGTCACAATCCATTTACTTGTGACTGGATGCATACAGCAAAGACCTATTTGGATGATGGTACGCCAGTGCTTCGTTTCTACCAATATGAACGTATTCGTGGAATCGTATACCAGATGGATTTCTTTCTTCCGGATGAATCACGTTTTTTATATGTAAGAACGAAGATTACGAATCCTAAGTTTCAGGTTGTGCCAATGTATTGGTGGAGCAATATCGCAGTCCCTGATGTGCCGGGAAACCGTGTGATTATTCCGGTTACAGAGACATATACAGCGAGAGACAGCCATCCGGTAAAGATTCAGGTGCCAGAGTATAATGGAATTGACATTACATATCCATTGGGCAATGTGATTTCTATTGATTATTTTTGGAATATTCCAAAAGATGAGAGAAAATATATTTGCCAAGTGGACAAGGATGGTTATGGATTGGTACAGACTTCTACAAGGCGTCTACAGGGCAGAAAACTATTTGTATGGGGAAATAGTGAAGGTGGTGACCACTGGAAGAATTTTCTCACTGCAGATGATAAAAGTGGAAGCTATAATGAGATTCAGGCGGGACTTGCGAAGACACAGTACGAATGTATCCCAATGCCACCAAAGTCAGCATGGGAATGGGTGGAAGCCTACGGGGCTATCCAAACCAATGCAAAGAAATCACATGGCTCTTGGGAAGAGGCAAAAGCTGAGGCTGCAAAGTGCTTAAATGAGATGTTAACAGAGAGCGAACTTGAGCAATTGCTACTATCTACACGTGTGATGTCCAAAAGTCCGGCAAAGGAAGTCCTTTTTAGGGCAGATGGTTGGGGGGCCTTAGAGCAGAAGAGACGTCTTATTATGGGCGAGGATGAGATGTGTTCCTATCTAGATTTCGGTCCGCTTCTTGAAGAACAGATGCCATGGATGGAACTTTTAGGGAAGGGAACATTGGGTCAACAGGAGACTCTTATGGTACCGATTTCTTATATGTGTCAGCCGGAGTGGACGGAACTTTTGAGAAGAGCAGTGAAGGATAAGGACAAGGATAATTGGTTTACATGGTTGCAGTTTGGGTTAAATACATTTATTGCCAAGGATTATGAGAGGGCAGAACTTATGCTTCTCGAGTCGCTAGCGTGTAAAGAGTCCCCATGGGCACTGTATGCGCTTGCTATATTGAATCGTGACAGAGGAAATCACAGGGCAGAAGTGGAGTATATGCTAAAGGCATGGGATATGATTCCTTATGATATGTCGTTGGCAAAGGTGACCCTTCGATGTTTATATGAAAATAGTCGATTTGGGGAATTAAAAAACATATATGAGAAGATGCCGGAGACTTTACAGAAGGAACCACGATGTCGTGTATATTATGGATTTTCTGTATTGTATGCAGGCGATATTGCAGGTGCAGAGGAGATTCTGTATGGTAATGGAGGTTTACTGATACCTGACCTACGTGAATGTGAGACCATTACATTGGATTTGTGGATGGCAATACAGGAGGCAAAAGGGGAATCAAAAGCAAATCCTCCTCGTTTTGTGGATTTTCGCATGTTTGCAAATATGGAATGGCTGAATGGCGGACAAATATTATAAAATTATTACAGGCACCTTTGGGTGCCTGTAATTCATTTTACAATGAATGTTTCATTGTTATGCACAAATTATGCATAACTTTGCGTTGGTTTTTGCATTAAATTATGATTAAATGAAATTAGATTAAAAGGACTAAAATAAACAACAAGGAGGAAAAAATATGGCTGATATGGTCAAAGCAGCGGTGCTTACTGCACCTAGAAACATTGAAGTGCAGAAGTTCCCTTATCCGGAGATGCCAAAAAACGGAGCAATCATTCGTACAGAGCTTTCTGGTATCTGCGGGACAGACAAACATACATATAAAGGTGAGGTTCGGCAGTATGCTGGAACTCCGCAGGAGATTACAACTCCATTTCCAATTATTCAAGGACATGAAAATGTAGGGATTATTGAGGAGATTACAAAAGAAGGAAGTTTACATTTGGATTTCGATGGACAGATTTTAAAACCGGGTGATCGAGTAGTAATGTGTCCAGATACATCTTGTGGAGATTGCTGGTTCTGTAAACACATTCCGGATTATCCATGGTGTAACGATGTCCGTTCTTACGGAAATTCATTCTCGTGCGCAAATCCGCCTCATTTATTTGGTGGATTCTCACAATACATGGCAATTACAGATAAGGTGAAATTATATAAGGTTCCGGAGGGAATGAAACCGGAAGTGGCAGTGTTTGCAGAATTATTTGATGTGACATACAGCTTAGACAAAGCAAAAGAAATGTATGCTTTTGACGGAGAGGGATTTGCATTTGGCGATACAGTTGTCATTCTAGGTGCAGGTCCGCTTGGGATTTGCCATATGATTAAGGCTAGAATGCTTGGAGCAGATAAGGTGATTATGACAGATACCTCTCAGTTCCGTCTCGATATTGCAAAACAGTTTGGTGCAGACATAACTCTTTGTCTCGCAGGTACTACGGAAGATGAGCGAGTAGAACTAGTTTATCAGGAAACAGGTGGACGCGGTGCAGATGTGGTCGTAGAGTGTGCAGGGGAACCGGAAGCTTTCCCAGAAGGCCTTCGTATGGTACGTAAAGCAGGTACCTATTTAATCGTTGGAAATTTTGTGGATGTAGGACGTAGTGTGGAATTAAAACCACATGAACTTTGTGCAAAGAACGTGAGAATTCTTGGAATGTCCAACCATTCTATTTCCGGATATAACCCATCTATGCGCATGATGCAAAGATATCAGGATATGTATCCGTTTGAAAAACTCATTACGCACCGTTTTGCATTAGAAGATGCAAAGAAGGCCATTGAGTTATCTATGGATTACAGCCAGAGCATGAAGATTGTTATGGATCCTTGGATGAAATAAGACTTTTGAGGTGAACACTATGAACTATATTGAGTTTGATAATACAAGACCTTTTGATTTAGTGCTTCTTGGTCGTGTTGCCATTGATTTTAATCCTGCGTATAACGACCAGGTGAAGGAAGAGTTTAAACCGCTTAAGAAGGTACATATGTTTGAAAAATATCTAGGCGGTTCGCCGGCAAATATTGCAGTAGGATGTAACAAGCATGGAATGAAGATTGGATTTATTGCAAAAGTATCAGACGATCAATTTGGTGATTTTGTTACAGATTATTTTAATGAAGCAGGAATCGATACTTCACAGATTACTAGATGCACCAATGGAGAGAAACTGGGTCTTACCTTTACAGAGATGCTTTCTCCATCAGAAAGTAGTATTTTGATGTATCGAAATTGTATCGCTGATCTACAACTCTCTGTGGACGATATCAGTGAAGAATACATTAAAAACACAAAAGCGCTGTTAATATCTGGAACATCCTTAGCAGAAAGTCCATCTAGGGAGGCTGCGATTAAGGCTGCAATGTTAGCAAAGAAAAATGGCACAAAATTGATTTTTGATATTGATTATCGTGCGTATAATTGGAAAAACAAAGATGAAATCTCGGTATATTATTCCATCATTGCAAAAGAAGCAGACATCATTATGGGTTCCAGAGAAGAATTTGACCTGACAGAGAAACTCATTCAACCGGGTATGACAGACGAAGAAAGTGCTGCATACTGGCAAGGGTATCATGCAAAGATTGTAGTGATTAAGCATGGTATGAAGGGCTCCACCGCATACACCTTTGATGGACAGAAGTTTTCTATCAAACCATTCCCGGTGCAGGCAAGAAAAGGCTTTGGTGGTGGTGACGGATATGCGGCAGGATTTTTATACGGACTGTTCCAAGGCTGGCCGATTTTTGACTGTTTAGAGTTTGGTACAGCGGAAGCATCCATGATGGTGCGAAGCAATAATTGTTCCGATGATTTACCAACAGAAGTAGAGGTACGTGCATTTATTGCAGAGGAAAAAGAATTATATGGCGAAATGGTTGCCAGAGTGTAAGGAGGATGAATATGGCTATTTTTACGGGTGCAGGAGTGGCAATTATTACGCCATTTCATGCGGATAGAAGTATTAATTATGAAAAACTAGAAGAATTGGTTGATTTTCATTGCAATCATGGTACAGACAGTATCGTAATTTGCGGAACCACAGGAGAATCTGCAACCATGACAGAGCAAGAACATGTGGAATGTATTGCGAGAACAGTGGAATTTACAAAAGGAAGAGTTCCGGTCATTGCGGGAACCGGCTCAAATAGTACACAGACAGCAATTGAGTTGTCCGTAGAGGCAGAAAAAGCGGGCGCAGATGGTCTTCTTCTTGTAACACCATACTACAACAAGGCTACACAGGCAGGTTTAATCAAGCATTATACAATGGTTGCGAATGAAGTAAAACTGCCAATCCTTATGTATAGTGTGGCAAGCAGAACCGGAGTAAATATTGAGCCTGAGACAGTAGCAGCGTTGGTAAACAACGTGGATAATATTGTAGGTATGAAGGAGGCGTCAGGCAACATCTCTCAGATTGCCAAGATGATGAATCTGACCGATGGAAAGATGGATTTGTATTCCGGAAATGATGATCAGATTGTACCTCTTATGTCTCTTGGCGGACTTGGAGTAATCTCTGTACTTTCCAATGTGGCACCACAGTATACACATGATATTTGTGAAGCTTATTTAGCAGGTGATGTGAAGAAAAGCTGCAGCATGCAGTTAAAGGCATTGCCGTTAATTAACCAATTATTCTCAGAAGTGAATCCGATTCCGGTGAAGAAGGCCATGAATCTCATGGGGATGGAAGTGGGACCACTTCGTATGCCATTGACAGAACTTACAGAGAGTAACACAGAAAAATTAGCGCAGGCGATGCGAGAGTTTGGAATTTTATAAAAGAAAAGGTGATAACATGGAAAAAACAATTCGAATGACAGTGGCCCAGGCTATTGTAAAGTTTTTAGATAATCAATATGTTTCCATGGACGGAGTGGAAACGAAATTTGTAGAAGGATTTTATACCTTATTTGGACATGGCATTGCAGTGGGACTTGGAGAGGCTCTTGATACCAATCCTGGCGGATTAAAGGTATTCCAAGGAAGAAATGAGCAGGGAATGTGTCATACAGCCATTGCCTTTGCCAAACAGCATAATCGCAAGAAAATCATTCCTTGTGCTTCGTCCATTGGACCAGGTGCAGCAAATATGGTGACTGCATGTGCAACAGCAACCGTAAATAATATACCGCTTTTGGTATTTCCGGCGGATACATTTGCATCCAGACAACCAGACCCGGTACTTCAGCAGTTGGAACAAAGTGGCAGCCTTGCTGTAACCACCAACGATGCCTTCAAACCAGTCTGTAAATATTGGGACAGAATTACAAGACCGGAAATGATTATGACAGCACTCATTAATGCCATGCGAGTGCTTACTGATGGAGCAGAGACGGGTGCATGTTGTATCGCTCTTTGTCAGGACGTAGAAGGAGAATCCTTCGATTTTCCGGAATATTTCTTCCAAAAACGGGTGCATCGTATTACCAGAGTCATTGCAGACGCAGAAGAAATAGAAGATGTGGTAAATGTGATTCTAAATGCAAAAAAACCATTGGTCATTGTAGGTGGCGGTGTGAAGTATTCCGATGCAGGAGAGACAGTAGAAAATTTCTGTAGCGAATTCCACATTCCATTTGGAGAGACACAGGCAGGAAAGAGTGCTTGTATCTCCAGCCATCCAATGTGTCTTGGTGGAATTGGTGTAACAGGTACCTATGCGGCAAATATTTTAGCAAAGGACGCAGATGTGGTTATTGCAATTGGAAGCAGAATGTCTGACTTTGCTACAGGTTCTAAACAGTTGTATCAAAATAAAGATGTGAAATTTGTCATGATAAACAACAGCAGATTTCATGCATATAAGTTGGACGCAGTGAAAGCAGTGGGAGATGCAAAAGCAACCTTAGAAGTATTAGCTGAGGTGCTTCGGCGTAAAGGTTATAAGTCTGCTTATCAGCATGAAATTATAGTAGCAAAAGCTGCATGGGAGAAAGAAATGGAACGACTTTCTAGCTATGCCTATACAAAAGAGGGATTCCAGCCAAATATCAAGGCGTTAGATCCAAGAACTATTCCGGAGTTTGTAGAACTGACCAAAGGAGAGCTTACCCAGACGGGCGCAATTGCAGCGGTAAGAAGAACCATTGCAGAGGACGCAGTTATTATTACAGCCGGAGGCTCCCTTCCTAGTTGTCTGCAAAGAATGTGGACCACAGATAAAAGAGGTGCATATCATGCAGAGTATGGTTACTCTTGTATGGGATACGAAGTGGCAGCAACCCTTGGTGTAAAAATGGCTGACCCGGGAAGCGAAGTATACGCTTTCGTTGGTGATGGTGCCTTCCAAATGCTACACAGTGAGATTATGACTATTATGCAGGAAAAGGCAAAAGTCAATCTTTTAATATTTGATAACTGTGGTTTTGGCTGTATCAACAATCTGGAAATGAACCACGGAATTGGAAGTCTAGCAACAGAGTTTAGATACACCAGTGGGCGTAAACCGGACGGAGATTTGATTCCGGTGGATTATGCGAAGATTGCAGAAGGCTATGGTCTAGTATCTTATACCTGTAGAACCATTGCAGAATTAGAAGCTGCATTAGAGGATGCGAAAAAACAGACAAAAGCTTGCCTATTTGACTTGAAAGTCATTCCAAAAACCATGACAGATGGATATGAGGCATGGTGGAATGTGGGGATTGCAACCACTTCTGAAAAAGAAAGTGTCAATGCTGCCTGTCAAGGTGTGATGGAAGGCAGAAGCCAGGCAAGAAGCTACTAGAGGAGGCAACAGTATGGGAAAGGTATTTGGATATCCAACCTTTGATACAGAAGGGCAAAAGATTCTAACTACATATGCAAATGAATACAAGAATATGATGATGGATATTCGTGTGTATCAGATGAAAGACGGAGAGATGAGAACTTTTAGGAAGAGTGACGAGGAAATGGCAGTTCTTCTTTTAAATGGGAATGTCTCTATGTCATCAGAGGAAGATCGTATTGTCTGCTCCAGAGAGAATGTGTTTACAGAAGGTCCGTATTGCATTCATGTGTGTAAGGGGAAAGAAGTGACCTTGCGGGCAAACAGTCATGTAGAAATTCTTGTGCAGTGTACGAAGAATGATAAGGAGTTTGCAACAAAGATATATCGGCCTGAGGATGCTCCTTTTCAATATTCATGTCTTGGTAAGTTTGGAAATACGGCAAAACGCAGGGTGAATACCATCTTTGATGCAGACATTGCTCCATATTCCAACATGGTATTAGGGGAAGTGTTAAACGACCCAGGCAATTGGTCCGGTTATCTGCCGCACAGACACCCACAGCCGGAGGTGTACTATTTTCTGTTTGACCGACCGGAAGGCTTTGGTGCCAGCTTCATTGATGATGAAGTATATAAAAGCACAGATGGAAGCTTTTCGGCAATACCGGGAGGCGCCCTCCATCCGCAGGTTGTGGCTCCGGGATTTCAGATGTATACCTGCTGGATGATTCGTCATCTGGATGAGAAGAAATGGCTTCAGACAGACCGAAACGAAGATGAGCGTTATGTGTGGATGCATGATGCAAAGTTCGACTAACAGAAACTGGAAACATCACAGTATTTCAGAAGGAGAAGACAGAGAATGTTTGATAAAAATAAAGTAAAGTTAGGGATTGCTCCAATCGCCTGGACAAATGATGATTTGCCGGATTTGGGCAAGGAAAATACATTTGAACAATGTGTGAGTGAAATGGCACTTGCAGGATTTACAGGATCTGAAATTGGAAACAAATATCCAAAAGATCCAGTGGTGCTGAAAAAGGCTTTAGAACTTCGTGGGATGCAGATTTGTAATGCGTGGTTTTCTACATTTTTAACCACAAAACCATTTGAAGCGACGGAAGTAGAGTTCCGTAAGCATGTGGCGTTCCTAAAAGAAATGGGTGCAAAAGTTGTAGGTGTGTCAGAACAGGGACACAGCATTCAGGGACTTCAGGACGTGGCTGTATTTGATAATAAGTATATTATGAATGATGATGAGTGGAAGCTTTTAACAGAGGGGCTAAACCGCCTTGGAAAGATTTCTTTGGAAGAGTACGGAGTTGCTCTTACTTTCCATCATCACATGGGAACGGTTGTGCAGACAGCCGACGAAGTGAAGCGTCTCATGGACGAAACAGACCCTAAATATGTGAGTCTTTTATTTGACACAGGTCATTTTGCTTACTGCGGTGAGAATCCATTAGAGATGGTGAAAACACATATAAGCAGAATCAAGCACGTACATTTAAAAGATATCAGACCAGAAGTAGTACAGAAAGTAAAAGAAGAACGCCTTAGCTTCTTAGAGGGGGTACGACTTGGTGCATTCACAGTTCCGGGAGATGGATGCATTTCCTTTGATGAAATATTTGCAGTATTGAAGGAAGCGGGTTATGAAGGCTATATGCTTGTAGAAGCTGAACAGGACCCGGCTAAGGCCAATCCATTGGAGTATGCAATGAAGGCAAGAGCATATATCAAAGAGAAAACTGGGTTATAGGAGGAGAAACATATGGTAAATGTAGGAATTATCGGTGCCGGAAGAATCGGAAAAGTACATACACAAGGGATTATTACCGGTGTGCGAAATGCAAAGATTAAAATGATTGCAGATCCATTTATGAATGACCAGTTGGCAGATTGGATTAACAAAATGGACAGTTCCATTGCAATCACTACAGATTATAAAGATATTTTAAACAATGAGGAAATTGACGCAGTAATTATCTGTTCTTCTACAGATACTCATTCCCCAATTTCCGTAGAAGCAATCAAAGCAGGAAAACATGTATTCTGTGAAAAACCAATCGACCATGATATTGAGAAAATTAAGGAAGTAATAGATGCACTGAAAGAATCTAAAGTGAAATATCAGGTTGGATTTAATCGTAGATTTGACCACAACTTCAAGGCAGTAAAAGATGCAGTTGTGGCAGGAAAGATTGGAGAACCACACATTATCAAGATTACATCCAGAGACCCGGAACCACCATCACCTGCATATGTAGCAGTGTCGGGAGGAATGTTCCTTGACATGACTATTCATGATTTTGATATGGTACGTTACTTGGCAGGATGTGATGCAACAGAAGTATATGTACAGTCAGCAGTATTGGTTGATAAAGGAATCGGAGAAGCCGGAGATGTGGACACAGCTGTCATTACCCTCAAGATGGAAAATGGTGCAATTGCGGTAATCGACAACTCCAGAAAGGCTGTCTATGGTTACGACCAGAGAGCAGAAGTATTTGGTTCCGGCGGTATGGTAGCAACAAGAAATGACAGTTTATCAACGGCAGTGATTAGCAATGAAAATGGTGTAACAGGGGAAAAACCACTTTATTTCTTCCTGGAACGTTACATGGATTCCTTCCGAGAGGAAATGAATCAATTTATTCATGCAATCGAAAACGATACCGACACACCACTGGGCGTTATGGATGGATTAAAACCAGTGCTTATGGGACTTGCAGCGAAGAAGTCTGTGGAAGAACACAGACCGGTGGCAATCTCAGAAATTGAACTGTGATAATCGACACTTTTCGACAAATAACGACAGAAAACAACAGAAAACGACAGATAGTAGGAGGAAAAAGAAATGTCAGAAGTAATCAAATTAAGACCGTATATTAACGGCGAATATGTAGAATCCAAAACAGAAAAATATACAGATGCCTATGACCCAAGTACAGGGGAAGTAGTTGCAAAGGTTCCGTGCTGTACAAAAGAAGAAGTGGAAATGGCAATTGCGGCAGCAAAAGCAGCATTCCCAGGCTGGTCAGCAACACCGGTTATTAAGAGAGTACAGATTCTCTACAAAGTGAGAGACTTGCTCATTGAACACATGGATGAATTAACAGAATTAGTAGCAAGGGAAAATGGAAAAGCATGGGCAGATGCAAAAGGTGATGTCTTAAAAGCAAAAGAAGGAACAGAGCAGGCAATCGCAGCACCATCACTGATGATGGGAGAAAGTCTTATGGATGCTTCTGCAGGATACGATACAGTGCTTTATCGTGAACCACTGGGAGTATTTGCGGGCATTGTTCCATTTAATTTCCCTGCAATGATTCCAATGGGATGGATGACACCGATGTGTATCGCTTGCGGTAATACGATTGTACTCAAAGCAGCAAGCTTTACACCAAGAACAGCACTTCGCATCGCTGAACTTTACAAAGAAGCAGGTCTTCCGGACGGCGTTATCAATATTGTAACATGTTCCAGAAATGAAGCAGAGATGTTCATGAGCCACCCAGATATCAAAGGTATCACATTCGTTGGTTCTACATCGGTAGGTCTTCATATCTACGCACAGGCAGCAGCAAATGGAAAGCGTGTACAGGCTCTTTGTGAAGCAAAGAATCATGCATTAGTATTAAATGATGCAGCAATTGACAGAACGGCAGCAGGTATCATCAACTCTGCATTTGGATGTGCAGGAGAGCGCTGTATGGCACTACCGGTTGTGGTAGCTCAGGAAGAGATTGCGGACGAATTGGTTGCGAAAATCGCAGAATTAGCAAAAGGCTTGAAGATTGGTCCTGCATATGACAAAGAGACTAAGCTTGGACCAGTTGTGAATCCTGCACATAAAAAATCTGTTATCGATTGGATTAATAAAGGTATCGAAGAAGGTGCTAAGGTAGTCTTAGACGGACGCGATGTGGTAGTAGAAGGCTATGAAAATGGATGCTTTGTTGGACCAACCATTCTTGACTATGTAACAGAAGACATGACTGTGGGTGCAAGAGAAGTTTTCGGACCTGTGCTTTGCATCAAGCGTGTGAAGACATTTGAAGAAGGACTTCGTATCATGAATAACAATCCATTTGCAAATGGTTCTGTTATTTACACTCAGAGTGGCTACTATGCAAGAGAATTCGCACGTCACACAGACGGCGGTATGGTAGGTGTTAACGTAGGTATTCCGGTACCGGTTGGAATGTTCCCATTCTCAGGGCATAAGAACTCCTTTATCGGCGACCTTCACTGTCTTGGAAAAGACGGTTACCGATTCTATACAGAGACAAAGGTTGTGACACAACACTGGTTCGATGAAGAGGAAGCAAAGAAGACAGAGACATCTACTTGGGATGGAACAATATAAAAAAACACACAAAAACATAATTATACATGTTATAATGAAAATAATAAAAGGCAAAGGGGGAGAGGTTCATGGGTTTTTATCCGTCTCAGGGGTGATTGTGCGTCATTTACTTTTACCAGGGTGTTTGAAGAATGCCAAGGCGGTAGTAAAATATGTTTATGAAACTTATGGAGATACCGTTTATCTGAGTTTAATGAATCAATACACACCCCTTCCCCATGTTGCAAAATGG
>JAZQBW010000031.1:0-2253 GCA_045545895.1 Faecalimonas sp. | reverse complement strand
CAATATTATTATCGTATGCTCCAAACCCAGAAGAAAGATGTTGTTAAGCAGGAAATGCAGAAATTAACATCACAATATCAAAGTGACAAGTTGGAGTTTATTAAAAATCCAGTTATTGCAGAATTCTTAGGCCTGTCTTCTAATACCGATTTCACAGAAAACGAGTTGGAAAAGAGTATACTTTCTAACTTACAGAAATTCTTGATGGAATTAGGAAAGGGCTATGCTTTTGTTGCAAGACAGCAGCATATTCATACGGAAAAACAAGACTATTATGTTGACCTAGTGTTCTATAATTATATATTAAAGTGTTTTGTGTTGATTGATTTAAAAACAGAGAAGATAACACATCAGGATGTAGGTCAGATGGATATGTATATACGCATGTATGATGAGTTGAAACGAAGTGAAGGTGACAATCCAACCATAGGAATAGTTCTTTGTTCTGACACAGATGAAGATATTGCACGATATTCAGTTTTACATGGTAATGAACAATTATTCGCTTCAAAGTATAAATTGTATTTACCAACGGAGGAAGAATTAAGAACAGAGATAGAAACTCAGAAAACGATGTTTTATTTGCAACAGCAAGAAAAGGGTGTCAAGGAGGTATAGATATGATTAGATACGAAATTGAAGGCGGAAATTTGCCGGTTGTAATCTGTTATCCAGAGGCTGGTCAAACTCTTTGCAGTGAAAGTGGTGCTATGAGTTGGATGAGTCCAAATATGCACATGGAAACCAATTCCGGAGGAGGATTTAAAAAGGCCATGGGAAGACTTTTCTCAGGGGACTCCATTTTTATGAACGAATACACAGCAATGGGCGGCCAGGGAATGATTGCTTTTGCGTCAAGTTTACCGGGAACCATTCTTCCTATCGAATTACATACAGGAAACGGAATTATTGTGCAGAAGCGGGGATTCCTTGCTATGGAAAAAGGTATGGATGTGTCTGTATATTTTCAAAGAAAGCTTGGCAAGGGCTTTTTCGGCGGAGAGGGATTTATTATGCAGAGAATAACCGGAAATGGTATGGTATTCGTAGAAATAGATGGACACTGTAAGGAATATGACCTTCGTGTAGGAGAAAGTATCGTTTTGGATACGGGCTACCTTGCTGCCATGAGCGAAACCTGTACAATGGATATTCAGACGGTGAAGGGAGCCAAAAATATTTTCTTGGGTGGTGAAGGATTGTTCCACACAGTAATCACTGGTCCGGGAAAAGTGTATTTACAGAGTATGCCGATTTCCAACATTGCAGATAGGCTGATTCCTTATTTACCGACCAGTTCCTCAGGTGACGGGATAAATATTAGTTTCGGAGATAAATAAATTACAAATATTTCCAGAAAAAACTTTCAAAAAACTTCCTAACAACTATAATCTCATTTTACACATAATAAATGTGTAAAAAATTTTATAGAGAAGGGAGTTTTTTTATGGAAACAATGTCACATCTTGCCATTGCATCTGTTCCTGTGCAGCAGTGGAAAGAAGTATACGATGAAGAAAAAGCATTTTCAAACGGAACCATATTTCCGGAATTAGATAAGCCATTTTTTGTGACCGTGCAGGATTCCAAATTGGAAAAAGGTCCCAAAAGATTTGTAAACAAGCTGAATGCAGAAGATACAGCGCTTCTTCAAATTCAGCAGACTAGTTTCGCAGTGGATGATTTAAGACTATATATGGATACTCATCCTGAGGACCAAGAAGGACTTCGATTACTAAAAGAAATGTTAAAACGAAGAAAGACACTTCTTAAGGAATTTGCCCTTCAGTATTATCCGCTTACAGTGGATTGTATGTATGATATTTACGAAGAAAATCCGGAGTCAACATGTTATTGTTGGCCGGAGGGCAAAATTCCGTGGGAAAGGAGTGTGTAAAATATGTGGGTATATGAAAAAAGATTACAGTATCCGGTAAATATTACAAAGACCTGTCCGAAGACAGCTCAGCTTATTATCAGCCAGTACGGCGGCCCGGATGGGGAATTGGCTGCATCCCTTAGATATTTATCCCAGCGCTATACCATGCCGGATAAAAAAGTCGGTGGGCTTTTGACAGACATTGGGACAGAAGAGCTTGCACACATGGAAATCATTTGCGCCATGGTGTATCAGCTTACCAAGAATCTGTCAGTGGAGGAAGCAAAGACAGCAGGCTTTGATGCTTACTATATTGACCATACCACAGGTATTTGGCCACAGGCGGCAGCAGGCATTCCTTTTACTGCAAAAGA
>JAZQBW010000030.1:0-27089 GCA_045545895.1 Faecalimonas sp. | reverse complement strand
ACTTTCCGTATTCGCCGGAACCATATTGATTTCTGCCCAAGCGCTTGTAGTTCCCCCGGTTACATAATCATCAGTTCCTTTAAGATAAAATGCCGTCGTTCCACTTGATGTCGTAGCTGACCCTTCTATCGTCAACTTACCTGTGTATTCTGTTGGTGCCGCATAATCGACCCATGCACTTCCATTATATTTAAACTTCGCTTCCTTAAATGTAATCCAAACATTACGATCTTGATCTGCATTGCTTCCATTCCACCATGAACCATATACATGGAAGGTACCTTTAATCGTTACAATACTTCCCTCTTTAACATTTGGGATGTTGCAAATTTCATATTTATTTTCACTATCACTGATTTTCCTTAACCGAACGGAAGTGGTATTTTCACCTGCCGTGTAATATGTATCTACTGGTACATTATCCACATAAATTCCACTACCCACATCTGCGCTTTCTGGCATCATAGTATCATCCGCGTCAGACCCTCCAGTCAAATATCCGTCTGTTCCTGTCATAAAAAATGAAGAAGAAGTTGCCGACGTTGCCAAACTAAGTGTTCCTGCATATGGGTCAATCCAATTAGTACCATTCCACACAAAAGTCGATTCCTCAAAAGTAACATCTATGCTATAATCTTGGTCTGTATTGATTCCATTCCACCACGAACCATATACGTGAAATTTTCCTTTTACTACAACCACGCTACCCGTGTTTATTCCAGTAAGGTGTTCCATATAATAGCAGTTCTCTGAATCACTAATCTTTCTAAAGCGGATGGCGCTTTTGTCTCCACCTGCCGTATAATAAGTGTTCACTCTCGTTCCGTTTACATAGATTCCACTCTCTGTATCTCCTGCCACAGGCATCATGGTAACATCTGCTCCCCAATTTGCAGTTCCTGTCATATAGGAGTCTGTCCCCTTCAAATGAATTACAGCACTATTATCATTTGCTGGAGTGCCACCATCAATCCTTGCACCCGCAACAGATAATTTCCCACTATACGATGTCGCCGCTTTCGCCGGCATCACACCAACCATAGAAACCAGTAATACCAAACTTAATACTAAACTTAATAACTTTTTCCCTTTCATGTTTTCCTTGCACCTCCTATACAAGTGGTATCACGAAGACACCTTCGCCGGATGTCAAATCAAATGTATAACTTCCATCTTTCAGGTCTACCGTTTGTTCTTCACCCTTCACATAAACAATTGCCTTTGTTGCTTCTTTGAATGTCACAGTCACTTCATCGGACAGGTTCTTTCCAGGATCAGTTACGTTTACAATCATGAATCCGTCATAACCATCTGCATCTTTCATGCATCCGATAATCGTCTCATCTGTAGCTTCCACTTTTTCGATACGTGGTGAACTGTATTTTCCTGCTTCTGCTAACATTGGACTCTTTGCTGTATCTTTCTTCGTTACGCCCATGGTTCCTTCCCAGTCGAATTTCAGGAATACATGGTCGAACTTTTTGATTTCCTCATTTACTTCTTTTACTGCGTAGTACGCTTCTGTCTTAACCGGTTCTCCACCGTTTTGCTCTGGATAATGTACCATAGCAGAGTAGAAATCTTCTGCGTCACTTTCATTCCAGTGCTCCCAATATGTAAAGTATGTTAGGTAATCCATTCCATAAGCCAACGCTGAATACGCCTGGAAAGATACGTCTGCTTTTGTGGTAACCGCGCGTTTATATTCGTTTGTGTTTTGTTTTCCTGCTTGACCAAATGCACAGGATTGAATGGTAATACCAGTGTCGCATTTCTTCTCTTTTGCGATTTCCGCTACCAATCTCAGATTTTGAAGCCAAGTCGAATCTAATCTGGTCTCTCCGCTTACCGGTTCTAAGTACAGCGGGTAATGGTCATATGCAAATGTTCCTGTTTGATCCACATAGGCGTTTACATAATCTTTGTAAGCGTCTTCCACATTTCCGTTATAATTATCGGTAAAACGAAGTGGGTCTGCGTAAATTGGTAACATGGACGTAAAATAGAATAAATCTGATTTCATTCCATTTAAATAGTCTTGCACCGCCCCAAAGGTTTTTGCGTGTTCGTAATTTGGCTCATCTCTAAACGAGAAACCTTTGAATGTTGTATATCCGGAAAGATTTCCAACCAATTCCGTTAGCATTGCTTTCAGGTCATCATTCAGACGATAATCATCTGAACTGGTCAGAAGTATTAACTGTTCTGCCGAAACTACTACCGGAATATTCATCTTTTCTGCCAATTCCATGTAATGATATAAATCACTATTTAGGAAAGGTTTGTTTGTATCATACAACGCATCGAATTCTGGAAGCAGATAGGTAAATCCACAATCCATATAATCTTGGAAGCCTTCTTCCGTAATCCAGCCTTCCCAACCTTCCTCCGGGTCATCTGGATGAGCCCCTAAGATTCCGTTATAATTACGATATCCCGCTCTTCTTGGTCCTGCGTATGCAGCAAGCTGAATCTCCTCATCATCTGCATAAGACGGGACTCCTTCTTTTACCACCAACTCTTGTTTTGTGGCATCCGTGTCTTTCTCGCCAGCCGTATTACTCTCACATGCAGTCAAAGTGAATAACATGATTACAACCAGCAAGATACTTATCCATCTTTTCATACGTTTCCTCCTTCTTGGCTATGTGCCTGTTTTTATATCTGAATGAAGCATATAATCCTCCACTTCACCTCTTAACTTCATTTTAATTGTGACTCTATTTTGCTGCTAACACCTTTTTCTATGCGAATAACATTTTTTTCTATGTATTTTTGTTATATTTATACTTTATTTCATTTTCATTTTCCAATCTATTGGTAATTTATCCCAACTAATGTGGTTTCGTTTTCGTTATTGACATTTTTTTCTATTTTGCTTACTATAAAATATAATTATGGGAGCATTTAGGAGGAGTGAGTGAAATGATGTTAGAAAGTCCTGTTAAAGAAACGCCGGATGAATTATGGTATGCAAAATGTAGTGTTCACTTTGAACCCTTTGCTAAATATAAGCTAGTCTATGCGTATGTAGACACACCTTTACATACCCATATGGATTTTTACGAATTGAATCTGATTACCAAGGGAAGTTTTGTCAATCAATATGATGGGGAAGTAAAATGCTACCCTCAAAACACTCTCTTGTTTTGGGGACCTGGACAAACTCATGCCATCTATCAAAACGAGCCGCATAGTATTCATTGCTCCTTTTTATTGCACAAAGACACGTTTGCAAATATCTGCGAGCGATATCATCCCGAAAATCCAGAACTGATATCCACTCCTTTTGCCGAATGTCTTTTATCTCCAGAACAAGCTGCCTATCTGGCTGGCTTGTCTGCCAAAGGACTTACACAAAAAGCAGATGCGGAGGAATTTTTACAACTCTTTCTGCATGTGGCTATATCCCATTTGTTTTTTGAAAATGTGGAATCTTCCGAAGAGAAAATATTGGATGTGAATGAATGTATTTCAGACATTTTATTAAAATTCGAATCGATTGATTATTTATTGCTGCCAATCGCAAAGCTATATGCCCAATATCCCATATGCAGAGCATCCCTGATTGCGAATTTCAAAAAGTATACCGGGCATACTATTGTAGAATATCGAAACATGAAGCGGATGGAATATAGCGCTATGTTACTTGCTACACAGAAGTTTTCTGTTACTCAAGTAGCTTCTCAGGTTGGGATTACTTCGTTTAGTTATTTTTCAAAAAAATTCAAGGAATATTATGGGGTACTTCCTAGTGAATACTCCTACAAACATCATAAGTTTTCTCCAACTGCTTCGTTCAATACCTTAAAGAAAGGAATTTAGTTTTCATTCAAACAAGGTTGAAAGAGGGTGCTTCCTTCATCGGAATCACCCTCTTTGATTTTCTTCAAATCCCTCTCCGGTTAATTCAATCCCCGGAATCCTTTTCCTATAATTTCACTGCTATTCATAATTGTAATAAACGCATTTGGTTCCCTAGAACGAATAAAGTTTCGTAATTCTACCGCTTGTCCACGCTTCAACACAGTCAAAATAATATACTTTTTCTTATGTTCATACGTGCCTTCCCCCTCAAACAAAGTAGCACTACGGTTCAATTGATAATGTATATAATCACATATAGGTTCCGGATCATTACAAATAATCGTAAAATGTTTACATAGATTAATATTCTCGATTACGCCATCAATCACCAATGATTTCGCTAATAAACCTGTAAGTGAAAAGAGTCCTGTTTTAATATCAAACACAAAACATGCCATAACCACAATGAACAAATCAATCAGAAATAATGGAGTCCCGATATTGCTCATTCGAGAATACTTTTTCATAATCATGGCCACAATATCTGTTCCACCGCTAGATGCACCCATATTGAACAGAATTGCAGAACTAAATGCAGGAAGAGCAATTGCAAAGATCAGCTCCAGCATTGGTTCGTTGGTCAACGGCTCACTTAAGGGAAAAACTTGTTCAAGAAAACTCAGACCTACCGACATTAACACGCTAACATACGTGGTCATAATGCCAAATCCTCTTCCCAGGAAAACAAATCCCAGCACAAGCAATAACATATTAATTACAAGGTTAATGGTACCTGCGCTAAATGGCACCATCGCACTTAACACAATTGCAATTCCGGATACTCCGCCGAAGGAAAAATTGTTCGGAAATTTAAAAACATATATGCCGCTTATCATAATCAGTGACGCCAAAGTTAATATGGAATAGGTCACCAAAGTCTTCTTTATCTTTTGCATACTTGTACTTCTCTCCATTCTTCTCATTCCCCTCTTATATTTTTAATTATTGTATCGGAATTACAAATACTCCTTCGCCTACTCCTACAGTAAAGGTATATTCGCCATTTGTCAACTCCACTGTTTTTTCTTTTCCTTTTATACCGACAATTGCTTTACACAATAATGGCAATAACATGGTCTAAAAATCTTGCGACACAACGCTCTAACTGCTATAATAAAACGGATATACTAGAGAAAGGAAATGATATTATGGCAAATCCAATTATAACATTTGAAATGGAAAATGGAGACGTGATGAAGGCAGAACTTTATCCTGAAATCGCTCCAAACACAGTAAACAACTTTATTTCATTAGTAAAAAACGGCTTTTATAACGGCCTTATTTTTCACCGTGTCATTCGAGGCTTTATGATTCAAGGCGGTTGCCCTGAAGGTACTGGAATGGGTGGTCCTGGTTACCAGATTAAGGGGGAATTTCTCCAAAATGGATTCCCTAACACATTGAAACACGAACCAGGTGTTCTTTCCATGGCACGTGCAATGCACCCAGATTCAGCAGGTTCTCAATTTTTTATCATGCATGAGACCTCACCACACTTAGATGGCTCCTATGCCGCATTTGGTAAAATCGTGGAAGGCATGGATGTGGTAAACAAAATTGCAGAGACTGCAACAGATTTTAGAGACAGACCTTTTGAGGCGCAAGTCATGAAATCGGTGACTGTAGATACCCAAGGTGTGGATTATCCGGTGCCGGAAAAATGTTAATATTTCATCAAAAAAAGAGTTCATATGAACTCTTTTTTATTCTAATCCCAATATCTGTCCCAACACTTCAATAATAATCTCGTTGGTACATGCCTTAGTATACCCCAGCATATGAAGGGATATCTCGTCCTGCTTTTGCGCCTCAGTCAATGTATCATTGTGTTTTGTTTCATCAATCAGTTTTATAAGTTGAGGTGTCATTTCTTCATACATTTCAATTGTGGTCTCGGACACCAGTTTTCTCAGCTCTTCTTTTGTTCTAGGTATCATTCCAAATTCCTCACTTTAAAATCTCTCTGTGCTTCACGTTGCTGGTCCTTCTTAGCAATATCGTCCCGCTTATCATATAATTTCTTACCTTTTGCCAGCCCAATCTCTACTTTCACCAGGCTTCCCTTAAAGTACACCTTCAGCGGAACCACCGACATTCCCTTTTCCTTTACCTTGCCAAGAAGTTTATGAATCTCCGACTTATGAAGTAACAATTTTTTCACGCGTAAAGGGTCTTTATTAAAAATATTTCCCTTTTCGTAAGGACTGACATGCATACCATAGATAAATACCTCCCCGTTTTCAATGCGGATGAAGGACTCTTTAATACTACATTTCCCCATACGAAGTGACTTTACTTCGGTTCCGTGAAGGGCAATTCCCGCTTCATAGGTATCCAAAATAAAAAAGTCATGATATGCTTTTTTATTGTTTGCAATTAATTTTGTTGACTCTTTTGACATAAGCGTCTGTTCCTCTCTACTAAGCAAATTCGAAATCGATGGTTCGCTGCAAATAGTCTGTACCTATGACGCGAACCTGCACGGTCTGGCCAAGCTTATAGGTTTTCCCTGTATGCTCACCCACCATTTCGTAGCTTTCCTCTATATAATTATAATGGTCATCATACATATTTGTCACGTGAATTAAACCTTCAATCGTATTCGGAAGTTCGACATAAACTCCCCATTTTGTGACACTAGAAATCACACCTTCGAATTCTTCTCCCAAATGTTCTTCCATGTATTCCACTTTCTTAAGTTTAATGGTTTCACGTTCTGCCTCTTCTGCCAATCGTTCCCGCTGGCTGGAATTTTTCGAAACCTCCGTCAAAATGCTCTCGTAGTGCCGGATTTTTTCCTCATTCATTCTGCCCCGCAGATTATCCTTAATAATGCGGTGAATCTGCAAATCCGGATAACGCCTGATTGGAGATGTGAAATGGCAATAATAAGGCGCCGCCAAGCCAAAATGCCCTGTGTTTTCCGGTGTGTACTTAGCCTGCTTCATGGAGCGAAGCGCCAAACGGCTGATTAGCATTTCCTCACTTGTGCCTTCCACTTTTGCAAGGAGTTTTTGAATCTCCTTTGGTCTAACTTCTTTATTTGCAATGTGCATAGAATGGCCAAAATTATGAATAAATGTTGCAAGCTTTTTAATCTTATCTTCATCCGGAATCTCATGAGTACGATAGACAAAGGGAATCTCCTGCCAGAAATAGTCTTCTGCCACAGTCTCATTTGCAAGTAACATAAAATCTTCGATAATCTTTGTCGCTACATTTCTGTCGTATGGTTTAATCTCGATTGGTGTTCCCTCTTTGTCCAATACCATCTTGGTTTCCGGAAAATCAAAATCAATAGAGCCCCTCTGTTTTCGTTTTGCACGCAGAATCCCAGCCAGTTCTTCCATCAGTTCAAACATTGGAACCAATTCTTTATATTCTTCGATTTCTTCCGGGTCTTTGTCTTCCAAAATCTTTTTAACGCTAGTGTATGACATGCGCCTGTCTATACACACAACAGTCTCCGCAAGTTTGTGGTCGATTACATTACCTTTTGGGTTAATCGTCATAATACAGCTCAGCGCCAGCCGGTCTACCCCTGCATTCAAAGAACAGATACCATTGGAAAGTGTATGTGGTAGCATTGGAATCACACGGTCTACCAAATACACACTGGTTCCTCGCTTGTATGCTTCTCGGTCGAGAGCGCTTCCTTCCTGCACATAGTTGGTCACATCCGCAATATGCACCCCCAGTTTATACCCATCGCCCTCTTTAGAAATGCTAATGGCATCATCTAAGTCTTTTGCATCCTCTCCATCGATGGTAACCATCTGCCAGTCGCGGATGTCCATACGCCCTGCCATATCAGCACTACTCACGTCTTTCGCCACACGTTCCGCCTGGTTTAGCACTTTTTCCGGGAATGCAGTAGGCAAATCATATCCCTTCACAATAGACATAATGTCTACTCCCGGATCATTCACATGTCCGATAATCTCCACTACTTTGCCTTCCGGTTTTTTATTGTCCCCACCATATTTAGTAAGTTCCACAACCACTTTATGCCCCGTAACAGCCCCCTTGGAGCGTTCCAGCGGAACAAATATATCTTTTACAAATCTTTGATTATCTGGAATCACAAAACCATAATTCTTGCTTTTCTCAAAATATCCTACAATCCTCGTGATGCCATGAGACAGGATTCTTACAACTCTTCCTTCCTTGCGCTTTCCAGCTGGTGTAGCCTTGATCACAACCTCCACCTGGTCGTTGTGAAAAGCACCACCCAAATCGTCTTCCCCTATGAAAATATCCTCTGGTTCCCCTTCGATTGTTACAAAGCCAAACCCACGCATATGGGCTGTAAATATACCAATGAGTGGCTTGTCTTCATTTTTGGTATACTTCCCTTTTGCAGAAACACTCACTTTCCCCTCTGCTTCCAAAGCGTCCATGACCTTTTTCAATTCATTTCTTTGTTCCTTTGGAACCTGCAATAGAATGGCAAGTTCTTTTAGTTTCATCGGCACGTATAATTCGTCACAGATAAATTCATAAATCATCTGTTTCCGTTGTTCAAATATGTGATCCATTCTATCCTTTCCCTTTCTCAGTTTCCATTTAGTATTCCCAAAGAAAACACATTTATTTTATGAGCCGTTGTATTCTCTTACTTTCCTCTGTTCCAGCTACTTTTAAAAGTTCAAACAAAAGGGACTCATAGGTCGTTATGATGGCACCTTCCTGTTGCATGCGCTGCAACGCAATCTTTTTGTCATTTGGTTTTCTGCTGGAAATGCAATCCTCCACTACCACTGGAACAAAGCCCGCTTCAACCAAGTCTATTACTGTCTGCAATACACAAATATGTGCCTCAATTCCACAGACAATCACAAATTTCTTGTCCCTTACCTGCTCTTTTACAGAATTAAATGCAGTAAATGAAATCTTATCTATATAATCATCACTTTCCATGGCTTCTCGGATTTCCTGTATAGTAATTCCTAATCCTTTTGTATACTGTTGAGTCACAAGCATTGGAATCCCAAGCTGCCTTAGTCCCGCCAGTAAAATGGCAGAATTTTGGAACAATCTCTCCTTTTCATACATTACCGGAACCAGTTTCTCCTGATAATCAATCACGAGTGCAACTGTATTCTCTCTTTCAATTCTCATACATGTTCTCCTCTTTTATGACGCTAGTTCATTTCCAACACAACTGGGCAATGGTCGGAACCCATCACTTCCGTCAGAATCTTCGCATCCACAAGCCTGTCTTTAAGACTTTCGGACACTACAAAATAGTCAATCCGCCATCCAGCATTCTTGGCTCTCGCACTGAACCGATAGGACCACCAAGAATATATATTTTCCAAATCCGGATAGAAATAACGGAATGTATCAATAAATCCAGCTTCTAATAATTCTGTAAACTTTTGTCTCTCCTCATCCGTAAATCCTGCATTTTTCCGATTTGTTTTTGGATTTTTAAGGTCAATCTCCTGATGAGCCACATTCAAATCACCGCAGAAAATCACCGGCTTGGTCTCTTCCAGTTTTTTAAGATATGCTAAGAAAGCCGTTTCCCATTCCATACGATACGGAAGTCTTGCGAGTTCATTCTGCGAGTTTGGAGTATAGACTGTAATAAAATAGAAATCTTCAAATTCTAATGTAATTACGCGTCCTTCTTTATCGTGTTCCTCTATGCCAATTCCATATTGAACGGAAATTGGTTCCTCTTTTGTAAAAATGGCAGTTCCCGAATACCCCTTCTTCTCTGCGTAATTCCAATATTGGTGATAACCTTCTAATTCTAAATCCAACTGGCCTTCCTGCATCTTGCTCTCTTGAATGCAGAATATATCTGCATCCGCTTCCTTAAAAAACTCCAAAAATCCTTTTTGCACACATGCACGAATCCCATTCACGTTCCATGAAATAAATCTCATCTGTTTCTCCTCTATTTCTCCAAAATTTTCTTAATCTCTGACATGAATGTATTCACATCCTTGAACTCACGATAGATGGATGCAAATCTTACATATGCAACCTCGTGGAGTTCTTTTAATTTATCCATCACAATCTCTCCAACAATACTGGTTGGAATTTCTTTTTCTTCCCTATTAAAAATCTCTGTCTCAATATCATCAATGGTACGCTGAATCTCTCCTGCAGAAATAGGCAGTTTATAACACGCTCTTAAAATCCCCGATTCAATCTTAGAACGGTCATACTGCTGCCTTGTATCATCCTTTTTAATTATCATTACTGGTATAGTCTCTACTTTTTCATAAGTTGTAAAACGTTTTCCACATTCATCGCAACAACGTCTTCTGCGGATTGTACTATTATCTTCCGCCGGTCTGGAATCAATTACTCTTGTATCTGTCTTACCACAATATGGACATTTCATATGTTTTGCCTCCTGCGTCTTATGGGTAGTGTCAAGTTGACATCCCTATTTGTTTACTCTATCCCATTCTAGCAGATTGACACTAGTCTTTGCAACTTTTCAAGAACTTTTCTTCACAGATTTCTACCATAATAATATCCGGACCAATCTTCTTTACACACTCAAAAGGAATAATGTATTCTGACTCCGAACCAAAAAGTCCGCAAAACTTTCCCACTGCAGGTACCACCAGCGCCTGAATACAGCCATCGCATTCATCAAACACCAAATCCACCACACAACCAAGCCGCTTGCAATCGCACAAATTAATTACTTCCTTTTCACGCATCTCACACAAACGCATATCTTCACCCGAGTTTATTCTTATATTTAAAATATGCTTATGAATACTAGTTGGTGATAAGTAACATCCCCAAATCCCAATTTGTGTCGATAAAATCATTTGATATTCATTACGCTATGACTTATAATGTACTGAGAATCTTATATTACACAAGACATACTCAAACCTTAGTTCGAAAGGAGAACCAATCATGAGCGACATCTATGTAAGCGAAGAACTCTATACCACTGCCCCAACAGATGGTAACCGTGTGCCAAAGGAAATGGCAGTTTATGCATTATTAGATAAATTGAAAATTCCATACGAAAGAATTGACCACGATCATGCAGATACCATGGAGGCATGTGAATTGATTGACCAAAAACTTGGCGTGACCATGTGTAAGAATCTGTTTCTCCGCAATCAACAGAAAACAACCTTCTTCTTACTTCTGATTCCTGGAGACAAAAAATTCATGACAAAAGATTTGTCCAAGCAGCTGGGAATCTCTAGACTTTCTTTTGCAGAGCCGGAGTACATGGAAAAATACTTAAACATCACACCGGGATCTGTCAGTGTGCTTGGTCTTATGAATGACTTGGACTGGGATGTGGATTTATTGATTGATAAGGATATCATTGACGCAGAATATATTGGATGCCACCCTTGCATCAACACCTCTAGTTTAAAAATTAAGACATCAGATATCTTAAAAAAATTTTTGAAACATACTGGTCACGGATATACAGTAGTGAAATTATAAACAATAACCGCAAAATACCTTGAAACACAAAGAGAAGGATTTTTTTACGAATCCTTCTCTAAAATATAAATCCTATTTGAATTTCTCCATGGCTTCTTCCATGCTCATGCCATCTGCAATTGCATCCTTACGTTTTGCATTAATCTCTTGAATCTCTTTCATTCTCGATCCTGTAAGTTCATACCCTTTCATTACAATCAGCGTAACAGCCCATGCAACCATAGGAATCACACAGAATAATACGATTACCACCCAATTCATACCTGCTGAATAAGGCGTCTCCGCAACCGGAAGATTTTCAAGTCCAATCACAGAAACTGCAACACCTACTACTGTTGCTGATAAGGAAGATACTAATTTATCTACCAGTGAGAACAACGTTCCCATAATACCCGGAATATATTTTCCGGAACGATATGTTTCATAGTCGGAACAATCCGCTACCATTGGAATCGGCATATCTGCGGTTGAGTAGTAAGCTCCATATCCAATACCAAAGAATACAATAAACAAGATCGTATATAAGTTAATGGAGATACCATTTTCATTATACAAACTTAAATTCCATGCCGGATTTCCTTGTTTCCAAAGAAGTAAAAGTGCCAACACACCAATATAGCAGATAAG
The DNA here is from genome assembly GCA_045545895.1 of Faecalimonas sp. Lineage (GTDB taxonomy): Bacteria > Bacillota > Clostridia > Lachnospirales > Lachnospiraceae > Faecalimonas. Next base: position 15,149 of record JAZQBW010000030.1, on the reverse strand, counting down.
TGCAACCGATACATATTTCATCAAGGATGCTTTTTGTCCTTCTTTCTGGGATGTACGTACCGTCAATAAGAAGAACGGAACGGAACATGCATAACCCAGTACCATCATTGGCAAATAAAGTCCGTCATAATTTCCCATCATACATCCGTACAGCATACAAAGAACGGTTACGTTGGTTGCAATGGACAATGCCAGTTTACAACCTGCACCTGCAACCATTAAACGCTGCATTGGATTGTTGTTTTTAATAATTTCAAGATATTCTGAAATTTTTACTTTCTCTTGTGTACTTCCGCCAAGTCCAAAGTATTTTGCATTATCCTTTTCCCAAATACCGATAATTGCTAAGATAGTAAGAATGATAGATACAATAATACCGATTGGCGTTAAAAATGCGTAAAAGTTTGCGCTGTCATAATCAGCAACGTTTGATCTTACAATTGGGGCAAGGAACTGCATCAGTCCCATACCTGCCATAGAACCAACTGTATTAAAAATGGTAAACAATGGTCTTTGTTTTGGGTCATTGGTAAGTACCGTCTGTCCAGAACGCGTAACCGATGTCTGGAAGGTGTAACCGATTACCCATACTGCATATAACCCTACAAATGCAACATAGCGAAGCCATTGCATATCTTTAGGAATACTTGGGGTAATCATATAGAGTACAATTACCGATAACGCCATAATGGCGTTACCGATAATCATAAACGGTCTGAATTTTCCCAGTTTCCCATTGGTTCGGTCCATAAGTGCACCGATAATCGGATCAGTGATTGCATCGAATACACGCATACCCGTTACCATTACAGATGCAAATACGGTTGCAATTCCAAGTACGTTGTTACCAAATGTTGCAATATAAGACAGAATTAATACATAATAAACGTTTGTTGCACCGTTGTTCAGCGGAAACAATACTAATTGATATAATTTCGCGCGATTCACTCCAATGCTTGCTGTTTGCTCTCTGTTACTCATTGATAATTCCTTCTTGCTTTTTACTTACTTTTTAGAGATGCTTTAAATTCTTTGTAGCTGGTATACTCTTCTGTTTTTCTGAACTTTCTTTGTTTTAAAATCCAGAATACAAGTGACAGTGTAAATAAGAACCAGAATCCACAGCACAAGATAGTACAGATAGTGATCACAATCGGTTGTGTTTCTACGATTGTTGTATCTGGTCCAATACCATTCATAGCCTGTGAGTTTGCAATTGCATACAAGTTGTGGTGACAAGCTTCTCTCATGGCTTTCACTGCTACAGGGTCATTTTCGTATCCTGCCAAACCACCATTTCCCGTGATCATGAATGCAAGCATTGAGTCATATGCTGTGGTTCCACCCATGACACCATCAATACCATTTACCATAGAATTGAGTACGTTATCTGTAATCTGAAGTCCGTTACATTGCCATTCTTCATTTAAGATACCTTTTACAAGTCCTTTGTTGCCACCTGACCACTGTGTACCCCAGCGAGTATAAGCCATCATAACACCATTTCCTGAACCTTGTGAGTCTTCCAAAGCGCCTTGGAATGCTCTGAGGTAAATTTCACGAGCAGATTGTTCATTGAGCCATGCTCCAAGACCAATTCTGTCTTGCTCAGAATCATTCAATGCAAAGTGTTTCATTACTACGTAAACACCTTTTTCTTCAATACCTTTTACTTCTGCTTCCCCGATTTCAGATGAAAGCACAGCATCTTCTGAATAGTATTCGAAGTTACGTCCGCCATATGGAGTTCTGTGTGTATTGGCACCAGGTCCATAGAGGAATGTTACTTTCGCATCTAAACAGTCATTACCAACGATATTACCGATTTCATAAACTAAATCTGTATTAAATGTAGCTGCTAATACGTCTTCTGAAGTAAGAGCTGTTGTTTCTACTCCAAGATGGCTTCCGAATAATGCCACTGTCAAACCTTGTGGTCCGTTTTCATCACGAGTACCAGGAGCCTGAACAGAAAGAATTGGCATTGTCCAGTGGAAGGCATCACCGATTAAGGAAACCATTTCTTCAAATGTAAGTTGATCTAACAATTCATCCCACTTCGGATCGTCATAAGCAAGCCCAATCATATCAACAAGCTTTAAGCCGTTATCAGCGCCCAGCGTAGGCATTGCTGCAGGTGTCTCTTTGCTTGTTTCATATTGTTGATCTTGCAGAGCCTGAATCAAGTATTCATTCAAAGCAATCTTCACTGTCTTTTCAAGGCTTGGCATTGTGCCTTCCCAATCATTACGTGTAAGATAAGTTACTTCTTGACCTACTTCTTTATTCATGTTCGGGTCAGAAGCATCCAATCTGTTTTTAATTTCTGTACCTGCATCACTTGTAGCATATGTGGTTGTATCTAATTCCGGATTATTCCATGTAGCCACCAATGAAGCATTACCAGGTCTGTCCATACGACCTTCTGTGCTGTCAGGAGTAAATCCTTTTGCTGCCAACACGTTGTTTGCCGCATTGTGAGCATCTGTAGCTGCAGTAAATAAATAATCACCTGCATCTAAAATATATGTTCCAGCGCCGTATGCATCGTAGCTTGCCACGTAATCGCCATCTACTTCAATTGTCAATGTTTCTGATTCGCCTGGTTGCAGTATCTTTGTCTTATCAAATCCAACCAAGGATACAGCAGCTTTCTCTACGTTGTTTGCTTTATCATAATCTGTATATGGGCTGGAAACGTAGATTTGCACTGTTTCCTTACCAGCCACATCACCGGTATTTTTAACTGTTACATCGATTGTGTATGTAGTAGACTCGGCATCATAAGCAAGCTTCATATCGCTGTACTCAAATGTTGTGTAGCTAAGTCCATAACCAAATGGGAATGCAACATCGTCATGGTAATCATATTCGCCTGCATTTCCTGTACCCATTACATAATCTTCGTAGCGTGTTTCATAATATTTGTATCCTACATAGATACCTTCCTGATAGAGCATATATGTATCTGCATGTCCAGGAATCTTATCTGTCTCGCCTTCATAGGTCACGAGTGAAAAGTTCTTCATAGCAGGGCTTGAGTAGTTATCATAGCAATAGGTATCTACTAAGCTTCCTGATGGGTTAATCTCACCATTTAAGATTTCCGCTACTGCATCGATACCTGTAGCACCTACACCGCCAATCCAAAGTGCAGCATCTACTCCGTATTCATTGTTCTTTAAGAAATCTACTTGAAGAGCATTGGATGTATTGATTAAAACAACAATTTTGTCAACTTTGCCTTCGTCTTTTAATTTCTTAATACCTGCCATCATATCTTTTTCATCTTGATTTAATGCAAGATAGTTCTTTCCATCACCCAATGTATGGTCAAAGTAACAGTCCGCACCTTCTCCACCGATACGAGACAATACAACAATCGCTGCATCACCGTATTTTTCTACGGAATTCAAGACATCTTCCGTATAAATGTTCCATGGTGCTTCTACGATTTCTGCTTTTCCATAGTTGCTCATAGCATCATCAGAACCAGCTGAATCCTGTGCAGTAGCCCCTGCATCTTCACGAGTATAGATGGCTGCATCTCCTTCTTTATAGAAGTCCCACAATGTCTCATTTACTTCAAAATCTGCCTTTTCCAATGCTGTTTTCAAATCGTCACACTTTGTTGTGTCAACATTTGCTGAACCTGTACCACCATATACAATGTTTACAGATGATGTTGAAAACAGGCTGACTTTTGCACCTTTCGCAAGCGGAAGGGCATTATCATTATTTGTTAATAGAGAAGCACCTTCTCCCTCTACCTGTTTTACTAATTCAGCACCCTTTGCCACTCTTTCTTTTTCTGTGTCGAAGTCACCTTCGTAGTAAACTGCCGTAGGATCTTCATTCTCTAACTCCCAGAATGTTCCACCAACAAACAATGCAATCGTGTTGTCAAACATGGTAACAACAACGAGTATTACCGTGAAAAGAACCGCTAACGGTCCACTTAAAAGTGTTAAAAATTTCCACGGTCTTCTGGCTCTTCTGCGAGCTTTTTTGTACGCTTTTTTGCGCGCTTTGATTTCTTTCTTGTCCATAAAGTATTCCTCTCTTTTTTTTATATTCTCAACTGGAAATCACATCCAATTGGAACTATCTCCTTTTGCCAGACGATATTCCGGTCGTTCCACACCCACCTTATAAATGGTTCCACAATCGGTGTAATCGCCTGATTTCACCTCTAACTTATTTTGGTCCTCCATAACAATTTGGAACTTAAATACATGTTCCCCTTTTTGTGTTCCTACCAATTTTCCATTGTGATATAGGGAAACTTCATCTAAGTTAGAATAAACAGTAATTGTCTGCTTTTCTGCACTGCGGAATTCATAACGCTTTCCGGCAAGATACACAAATTTATCTTTCTTATTCCAATATGCCTTATATAAATAGAATGCATCTTTCTTTATCTTGCGGTCAAAGGTAATCAGTCCTTTGTGGTTCATCCCCGGTTCACCACCCTGATTACGGGCGTCCGCAGCAAAATCAAACATATTCCAATAATAATGAGCCCACATGTATGGATGACGTTTAAAACATTCCAACATGTATTCATGATATTTGGAATGATATTCTTCCGAATTATCTCCACGTTTTGGTCTCTTGGAATGTAGGTTCGGCATGCCTTCTGCACCATACTCTGAATAACACAGACACCTCTTTGGATAAACCAAATGATAGAAGGAAATCCACAAATCATTTAACCATAAAAATGGTACATACCAGCCGAGATACAAGTTCCAACCAACCAAATCCGTAATCTTGGATACCGGATGGAATGGATGACAAACTGCATAACATGCCAATGTAGTTGGTCTTGTTGGATCCATCTCATGACACAAATCATTTAACACATGATGATTTTCCAGCATCTGTTTTCTGTATTTTCTTCCGGAAATGGTAATCTCGTTGGATACACCCCAAACCACAATACTTGGATGATTATAATTCTGAACAATGAGTTCCTTCATCTGAGAAATGGTGTTCTCATTTCCATTGGCCAAATGTTCTGATATATATGGAATCTCTGCCCATACAATCATTCCCACCTTATCACACAAATCATAAAAATATTGGTCGTGCTGATAATGTGCAAGACGAATGGTATTGGCTCCCACTTCCCGAATGAGCTCCATATCCCTGTCATGCTGTTCTTTTCCAATGGCATTTCCAATGCCTCTATAATCTTGGTGACGGGACACTCCATGTAATGGATAAGGTCTTCCATTCAAATGGAATCCGTCCTTTGGACTGAATTCAAAAGTACGCACACCACAGTTGCATGAAATCTCATCCACTTCTGTTCCGTTTTTCACAAGTGTTGCCTTGATTTCGTAGAGGTATGGGTCCTCCAAGCCATCCCACAGATGTACATTGGAAATATGGAGCGTCACATCCTGTCCTTCCCCATCTGCAATCACATTTCCTTTGTCATCAAGAAGCTCCACCACTACCTTAGCTCCTGCTTCTTTCGCTGCTTCGTTTATGTATGTCATTACATTTACATCAGCATCCTTCCCTGAAACAGTTGTGGTATATTTGATTCCAGGGCCACCATAGTAATCCAAATCAAAATGCTCTTTCTTTACAATTAAAATCTCAATATCACGGTAAATTCCTCCATAGAATGTAAAATCCGCTTTCTGCGGATAGACGCGGTCATTGACACTATTGTCCACCTCTATGGCAAGATAATTGTCTTCTTGCAGCTTGTCCGTCACGTCCACGCGGAATGTAGAATACCCTCCGTCATGTCTGCACACAGACTCTCCGTTCAAGATAACATTCGCGCTGGAATTGATGCCATGAAATTGCAAATACACGCATTCTTTCTCTTCTGTAAATTTTGGCTTTACAAAGTGGTTATCATACACCAATGTACCACGATAATAATCATTCCCACCATCTTGGCCATCTATGGCGTTCCATGTGTGTGGTAACTCTACCGGCGCTCGATTCCCCTTCTGATCCGTAAAGTTCCAGCCGTCCATCAATTTTATAAACTTCCTCATTGACTCGACTCCTCTATTACTTATTACTTGACGATACACCATATCGTCACATAGACATAGTGTATCATTTTTTTATATGTTTGTGTAAATTATTTTTATTTTTTTGTGCAGTTTATACATTTTTTATTATTATGGCAAACTTTCCTCCACACACAGGGCTCCATAGCCAACCACCTGATTTGGATATTCCTCAAACCCAAGTATTTCCCTCGCTCCCCTCTGAAAATAAGCCCGCACCTTTTCCCCGTAGAGAAATGGATCATTTCCAACGACAATCCCCCACTGCATAAGTAACGCGGCGCTTCCCGTCACAAATGGGGTTGCAAAAGAAGTTCCGGAAAACTCCCCGAATCCACCGCCTGGAATGGGTGCCAGAATATCTACCCCCGGCGCTACTAAGTCCGGTTTAATTCTGACTCCTGAGCCACGTCCGGAAAAGTCTGCATAGGTCATGGTTGCCGAATTGTAAGCTCCAACTCCAATTGTCCGAAAGGCGGTAGAAGGAATGGTAAGGGATCCTTGCACACTTGGAAACAAAAATCCCGTTCCCTCATTCAATACATTTTCACTTGGAAGCCACAACGCATAATTTCCACTTATAATCTCTCGAGGCGTCAGAATAATTCTCCAGATACCGCTACTGATATAATCCCTTCTTGGTAAAAAATCAATATAAATTTCCTGGTCAATGGTATAAGGACTGGGCTCCCCATAATATAAAAGCAAATCCGTTTGACCGATTCGAAACCTTTGAGAACCTAAAATCTCCTGTATAGGTCCCACTCGCACTCCCGATGGGGATTCTAACGAAATATCCATCACATCATAATAGGCCTTCCATATCTGCACATTTAGTGCCGTCTCATTCTCCTGTACGGAAAGCTCAATCACAACTTCCTCACTATCGCTTACTACTCCCGCAGTATGCCCGGCTGTATTTCCCTCATTCCCTGTTCCAATGCAAATCACACTCTTCCAACGGTTTGCAATGTCTTGTATAAATTGCTCCAAAAGACTATTTCCATCATGGGCTCCATAAGTATTTCCAAAACTTATGTTGATTGCTACCGGCATCTGATACTCCAAGGCCTTACGCACCACGTAGTCAATTCCCTGCATCAACTCTGTCGTTCTTGGAAATCCATCTAGCTTGGAGATGCCCAGTTTCACCACGATCAACTCACTCTCATAGGCAACACCACGATAATTGTTACTGCTTCCTGCTGCCACACCTGCAACTGCGGTTCCATGTCCCGATATATCCTGACTAGGTACAATCTGTCGTCTCTGTTCCATGGTTGGCTGGCGGAGCGCTTCATTGATTTGCTCACTAGTATACTCTGTTCCAATCACATAACCCTCCGGTGGATTCTCTGAAAGAGACTGATCCCACAGAGTTCGAATCCGCGTAGTTCCATCTGCATTCCGAAAGACCGGATTGGCATAATCTATTCCGGAATCAATGACCCCTACCAATACTCCACGTCCAGTCAAGTTGTAAGGTGGCCTTTGCACCGGTGGAATACAGGATGCTATTTTCCCATTCTCCACATTAAAAAACAGGCGTTTTGGCTTCTCTATAAATTCAATTTGAGGGAAATCCGATAAGCGGTCAATTAGATTTTCTTTCACCGTAACAATGGCGTATTCGTTCTGCAACTCCACCACACGTATACCAAGCGCTCTAATTTCATCCAAACTCCCTGAATATTTTACAATCAAATCCCATTCCTGCTGGATGGCATCATACCCTACATCCAATTCCAGAGACCTCTGTCGTTCCTCTTCTGTTGCATCTAGTGCCAAATTTAATACATTTTCTAACTTCTGATCTGCCATGTATACTCCTGTTAGTTGCCTTATTTTATTCTATTCCACGGAAGGCATTTGGATATAAAAATAGGAATAAAGATTGTTGTATGAAAGTTGTAAATTCTTTTTTCTTGTGCTAAGATGAAACAAATATAAAACGAACCTATAAATAGAAGCGAGGCACATTATGCATAAAAAAGAAGTACTGGAAATCAGAAAACAATATAAACCGGAGGAATGCTCCATCACACGCATCTGTGGTTGCTATGTAAATGGCAACAAGGAAATTGTTGCTCAGTCAAAGGATGCTTTTTTATCTCTTCCGGATGAAGAAATCTTCAAATATCTTACGATTTTTAAACAGACCTTGTCTGGAACAATCGGAAAGAATTTAATTAACTTGGAATTCCCACATGCCCAAGAAATGCCAGGCGGAACTCAACACTTTTTACTTCAACTCCGTGACAGCAAATTGCAGGATGACAGATTGTTAGATGAATTCTACAAAGAAATTATTGAAAACTATAATTATGGTGAAAACTATTACGTTATCTTAATTCATGTGGCATATGACATTCCGGGCAAGTCTACAGATGGTAGTGAAATGTTTGATGCCTCCGATGAAGTGTATGAATACATACTGTGTAGCATCTGTCCTGTCCAGCTTTCCAAAGAAGGACTTTGCTACAATCCCGAAACCAACCACATGGAAAACCGTATTCGCGATTGGCTTGTGGAAGCACCGGAAAAGGGGTTCCTTTTCCCTGCATTTAACGATAGAAGCACCGACATCCACAGTCTTCTTTATTTTTCAAAGCAGGCAGAAGACTTACAACCGGATTTTATTGAAAATGCACTTGGATGCACCTTTCCAATGTCTGCAGGAAGCCAAAAAAGTACTTTCCAATCAGTAGTTATGAACACACTGGGGGAAGAATGTGAATATGATGTGATTCGTAATATTCACGATAACTTAAATGATATACTAGAAGAAGCAAAGAAATCACCGGAACCTCCGGTTCTCACAAAACCTGAACTGAAACGTCTGTTATCTAATAGCGGCGTCACAGAAGAACGTATGGAGACTTTTGATTCTAACTATGACCATATTGCAGGCGAAAGAACAGAATTCCTAGTGCCAATCATTACGGAAACAAGGAAGTTCAGCATCGAAACCCCAGATATCGTGATCAAAGTCAATCCAGAACGAGCTGACTTGGTAGAGACTAAAGTGATTAACGGAAGACGCTGTCTTGTAATTGAAATGACTGACCAAGTAGAAGTAAACGGGGTGCCGATTCGCACCGTCCCAACGGAAACCGAATAATTTTATAACAAAAAAGCTTGCTCAGAATGTAATTCTCTTACATCTGAACAAGCTTTTTATTTTAACAAACCATAAATTCCTTTACCGGTATAAAGTATCCTTTATCATATCTGCAAACCGGACACACTCCCGGTGCTTTTTTGCCTGTATGAATATTTCCGCAATTGAGACACATCCATACACCGCCTTCTTCTTCGTCGGTTTCGAAAAAACGGTTTTCTTTTAACATCTTAGCCATTTTCCCAAATCGTCCTCCGTGCAGTTTCTCTATTTCTGCAATCTGGAAAAATGCCGACGCCACCTCAAAGAACCCTTCTTCCTTTGCCTTGTTCCCAAAAGAAATATAGATATCATCTGCTTCTTCGAATTCATTATGCTGAGATGACTCCAAAAGTTCTATAATAGTGGACTGCTTATCCACCGGATAGCTGGCAGTGATTTCAATAGTTTCACCGGCCATACATTTTAATAATTCATAGAAACGCTCTGCATGAGCCCGCTCCTGCTCTGCCGTAAACTCAAACACATGACCAATGGAATATAAATTCTGCTTTCTCGCCTCTGCTGCTGCAAATATATATCGGTTTCTCGCCTGACTCTCACCGGCAAAAGCTTTCATCAGATTCTCTTTCGTCTCACTATTTTTAAAATTAGCACTCATAGCACACCCTCCTTTTTTAATAGTGTGTACAAATATATTCCATTTATCCCATTATTAGTTAAATCCAAAAATTCGGTTTGCCACCGTGTATGCCAGAGAAGAAACTTTCCTTCCCGGTTTCCCCGGAAGATTCATAGTCTGACCCAAGATACCATATCGAATCTTCGCGTATACTTTTGGATCCTTATGTTTCAGATAGCCCCACAATTCCTTTTTCTTTTCCAGATTTTCAGGATTCTTGGAACGAATCGCAATAATGGAAGATACAGTCATCATGATTGCCAAATAATTAATCATGTAACCTCTTAACTTCTTGTTCCCAATTTTATTCATCTGATACATATTAATCATGGTTTTGGTGACAAATATCTGTTGGTCGATTCTCTTAATCATATTTTTCTCATTGACAGACTGACCATCTCTTCCAATGAAATAGCGATAGAAATTTACATTCACATAATAAAAATTCTTCACATGCGGCAGTGGATAATATACATAAATGTTATCCACATAAAAGGTATGCTTCGGAAGTTCCAAACGGCACATTTTTAACAGTTCCGTCCGATACATAACCGAATGCATTAAGATATACTGTCCCAACCGAAAACGTCCCATATCTCTCCAGGTGATAATACGGTTCTGTGGCATCACATTCTGATAATGAATCACTTTCTTATGCTTTGCTCCCACTTTTTCATATACATAATTGGAAACCACCATATCCACCAGTTTTTCCTCTGACACCAACTTATGTAATACCTCTAATATCTTCTTAAGAGATGACTCATCTACCCAGTCATCACTATCTACAACCTTAAAATAAAGTCCTGTTGCATGCTGTAAACCTGCATTCACCGCATCTCCATGACCACCATTCTCTTTATCAACCACTTTGATAATCGTCGGATATTTTTCTTCATATTGTTTCCCAATCTCTAACGTGTTGTCTTTGGAGCCATCATTTACAATAATGATTTCCACGTCTTCCCCGCCTTTTAAGATTGACTCAATTGCATGTTCCATATATTCCGCCGAATTATAACATGGTATTGCAAAAGATATGTATTTCATAATCTCCTCATCTCCTCATCTAACTATGCATAGTAATAGTATACCTTATCTGATGCCATATTCCAATTGTAATATTTTTCTTTTCCCGTCTCGTTTACAATTTGTTCATTTTTCTTTTAAAAACTTTTCATCTAAACAACATTTTTTCTTCACTTGTTCCCTATATACTAGATATTGTAGAAAGCAACAAAAACTTTTTCATAATACATGCCAGGAGCTGCGAAAGTGGTCACCTGGCTTCCTCCCTTTTTATGGGCTTTTTTTCTGAAACGCCCACACAAAACCAAACAAACTAATCCCCAACAATACTATACTTGACCAAATCCATCGCAAAACAGATGGATTCTTTTTATTTTGGCTTACGTCCACAGACTCTTCTGTATCTTCAACAATGTAAAATGTAGCTGAGGCTCTAGACTCATTTCCTGCCCCATCAATCACCAAAAGTTCTAATATATGTTTTCCTTGCTCGGTATAAACTGTATTGGTATCACAAAGTGCACCATCCAACCTTATCTCATAATGATATGTTGTAAATTCATTCACAATTTCATCGATGCTATAATTCCATTGGAAAGATGTCAACTGAGTTCCGTTTAATTCCTCCAATCTATGAATCACAGGATTGGTTTTATCCACAATAATATTTCTTTTTTCCCTATATTCATTTTCGTCCAAATCGTACACCGTCACTGAAATAGCATACCGCCCTTCTCCATTTAGCTCCCCACGTAGAATATACTGTCCTTCCTCTTCTTTCCAATCCGTAAGCTCTATCGTCTCCTTTTTTCCTTTTTCACTTTCCCAAACCACTTGTCCTACTATCTTTCGAATCCGATCAACCTCACTTACTCGACAGGTATACCTTACATCCTGGCCCACAATTGTATAATTCTCAAATCCCTCTATGGCCACCTGCAAGGGGACATTGTTCTCTTGGATAATGTGTTCTTCCTCATTGAAATTGTTTTTATCTGCTTCATCCCTTTCAGTTCTATTCGCGGATTGCCTCCTGGGTTCTGATTTTTTTATTGAGCACTCGTATGCATTGCTCACATTTCCCGCATAGTCTTTTGCATATGCCACAACTACTCCTTGAAAATCCGGTGGTACAGACACAAATCCGTGATTTCCTTTTAAGTACTGCTCTGCTCCTGTTCCCATTTTATAGTAAATTCCTGCGACACCTGAAATGGTATCTTCCCCCTTAATTTCCACTATATTTGCTATTATCTGCCCCTTGGCCCCTTGCTCACTTTCCGAATCAAATCCCATTGTGAGTATTGGGGCGTTCTCATCGATTCTAATTTCTCTTGTCTGCTCTGTGCCGGAAATCACCTGACCATTTTTATCCTCCAGCCATGCATTCAGTTTATGCCTTCCTTCTGTAAAAACCTCTGGAGAAATCTCTTCACTCTTTGCTACGCCCTCCAGCCTGCCAACTATTTTCTTCCCTCCCGGACAATCAAGTTGATATCTGGTAATAAATTTTTCATCCATATGTTTAATTCTAACCACCGGCGCTGCCTTATAATACCCATTCGCTCCATCCGGTTCTGAAAAAATAATCTGGCAAGGCTTAGGAATCTCTTCCGCCTTTAATTCTACTTGGAAAGCAAAAAGAGCTATAAGTAGAAAGCAAAGGTATACTAATTTTCGAACCATACTTCTCCTCCTTCTACTTTTATCCCATACTCCTTTTGTAAAGTTTGAAATCTCCGCTCATCCAGAAGTTTGGGATGACTTTCTATAATCTCCTTGATTTTTGCTTGCTTCTCCTCTTTCAAAATATTGCCGTCTTGACATAACAAACGGATATACAAAAGTTCTAACTCGCTTGACTGCTGGTTGTATTTCATGCCCTCTATACAAAGTTCCATTGCTCTTTCCACATCTTCACACTTGACATACAGATTCGACATTGTATGATACAATTCTGCCCCATGCCTTTCACATAGTAACATTTCGTAATGTTCTAATGCTTTTTTGTGGTCTCCATCTTTGGAATAGGCTCCTGCCACAATCTCTCTGACCTCTTCTCCCATTTCATCCCACTCTAATTCCTCTATAATATCCTCCCCCAAATCCAGAAGTTGCTTCCTTGCATACTCACTATCCATTTTGCTATAAACACGCATCAGACAGCTTTTTTCCTCTATACCAAGATTTCCATCCCACAATTGAGAAAATTCCTGTAATATTTGTTCCATCTCTTTTACCGTGTAATTCTTGTCTCCTAACATATAAGAACACATCTTCTCATAATAAGGCGCTGGCTCTAAATACTTTATATCCTCAAACAATTCACGGCTTTTTTCATAATCCTCCAAAATCAGAAAATATGCTATCCCTATCTCTAAATGGTTCTTTTCTTCCTCTTTTGTTATGGGGGCATCTTCCATATTGTGATAACTTCTCCATATCACCCCCAAAAACAGGACTGCTATCATTCCGGCTTTTATTAATTTTTTTCCTTGCTTTTTCTTATGTATGGGAAAATCCATTGCAATATCATAAAAACTTTGATATTGCTTTTTTGACTTTTCTGTAAGACACTTTGATATGATACTTTGTAGCCCCAACTCTTCTCTCCATGTTAGTCTTGGGGTTAGATTTGTTTTTGCTAGTAAGAATTGCATCGTTTTTCCAAAGGAATAAATATCGTTATAACTTCCACTTGGCGGGTAAAACCGATTCATGAATGAATATTTTGTCATTCCTTCAACACACTTTAGATTTGCCCCTGCCTTTAAATTTAGCAACGCAATCGTCTGATCCGCTTTTAATACAATAGAAAACGGTGTTAGAAAGCGGTAATCTGATATTCCATTTACTTTTTCAAGTTCCTGTAACTGCTTAAGTAACTGGAAAAACCACGCAAATAATTGCTTTTTTTCAATATAGGGATACCTCAAAAGATATTCCCCCAGTATTTCTCCTTCCACATAGTCCATAATTATGTGACATTTGGAATCCTGCTGAATCACCCGAATCACTTCATAATGATACTTCAATGACTTTCCTCCTATTCAATTTATTTTTTTGGAAATCCAGAGTATGAAACACTCCTAAGGAATTTATAGAGTATGGATATACTAACGCAAACAAAAAAGAAAATCAAGTGCCTATTCGAAATATTTTTGATTTACAATAAAATTTTTGACAAACTATCCATTCTTGTCAATGCATTTTTGACATGATATAATTTAATAAATCGATGTAAAAAGGAGAATTATTTATGGCAAATGTATGTGTAATTACCGGTGGGGGAAGTGGAATGGGTCTTGCAACTGCAAAGTTTATGCCAAAAGACAAGATCATTATCCTTACCGGGAGAACAATGAGCAAATTAGAAAATGCAATCAACGAATTAAAGGAACTCGGATATGAAGCTTATGCCAAAACATGCGACACATCTGACCGTGAAAGCGTCAAGGAACTTGTTGCTTACGCTACTAGTCTTGGAGAAGTGAAAAATGTAATTAACTCAGCGGGCGTCTCTCCAGCAATGAAAGGAACCCCTGAAAACATTCTTCGTATCAATGCATTAGGTACAGTATACGTGAACCAAGAGTTTGCAAAAGTGATGAAACCTGGAAGTGTGATTGTAGATGTCTCTTCGAACTCTGCTTATGTACTCCCTTCCTTCATTATTCCTAAAAAAGCATATCCTTTGGCTGAAACAAATGAAACTGCATTCTTGAAAAAAATTGTAAAACGCTCTAGTTTAGCTAAAGGCGAATATCAGCAAAAAGGACTTGCTTATTCTATATCAAAGAACTTCGTTATCTGGTATGCTAAAAAATGCGCTTTTGAATATGGATTAAAGGGAATCCGCGTTGTCTCCCTAAGCCCAGGTCTTATTGCAACAGATATGGGGAATCTTGAGAAAAAAGATGGTGGCATGTTAATTCCATTTTCTGCTGAAGAAAGAATGGGAAAACCAGAAGAATTAGGATTCGCACTTGCAACACTTGCTGATGAAAGAAATGGTTATCTTGCTGGTGTAGATGTTCTTTGCGATGGCGGAAGCACATATGGAATGAAAGAATTTAAAAAGAAAAAATAACTTTATAAAAAAGCACCTCGAGATTACTCGAAGTGCTTTATTTTTTAACGTGGGCGAGAAGATTCGAACTCCCGACCTTTTGGTCCGTAGCCAAACGCTCTATCCAGCTGAGCTACGCCCACATAATGCCGCAAACCGGAATCGAACCGGTACGGGAGTATAAGTCCCGCAGGATTTTAAGTCCTG
>JAZQBW010000029.1:0-5503 GCA_045545895.1 Faecalimonas sp. | reverse complement strand
ACACGTTTACTCATGGTGTACACCATAATGCTTAGATTCTTCACGCCACTTCCGGTAACGAAGTAGGAAATAATAAAGTCATCAATGGACATGGTGAATGCAATCAATGCGCCGGAAAAAATCCCCGGTGTAATCTGAGGCACAATGACTTTGGTAAGTGCCTGCCAAGGGGTTGCCCCTAGGTCCATAGCAGCATCCGCAAGGTTCGGATCCAGTGCCCGAATCTTTGGCATGACAGAGAGCATTACATATGGAATACAAAAAGCAATGTGAGCTAATAGCATAGTCACGTAGCCTTTTTCTATCTGGAAGGTGATAAATAACAGCATAAAACCAATGGCTGTAACAATCTCTGGGTTCATGAGAGGCAGGTTATTTACCTGATTCATAATGTTGCGAATGATTCTTTTTGAACTGCTCAGTCCGATGGCTGCAATAGTTCCAACCACAGTGGAGATTGCAGTTGCCAGAACTGCCACACTAAAGGTAGTATACAAGGCTTCCATCATGTCTCGCGACTCCAACATATGAGCGTACCAACGCAATGAAAACCCAGTGAATGTAGTTAATGATTTTCCTTCGTTAAATGAAAAAACAATCATATATATAATGGGAAGATAGAAGAAGATCATTACTAAAATCATAAGCACTCTGTTGAAGGTGCGATTTGCTTTTTTCATAACGATTTACTCCTCCTTTCCACCTTGATTTCGAATCTCTACCTTACGAACGGCCATCATTGCAAGCATCATAAGGATGGCCATAATCATGGAGATGGCACTTCCAAAGTTCCACTCTCCTACGGTAATAAATTGATTTTCAATCAAGTTTCCGATTAAGAAGTATTGTCCTCCGCCCAAAAGTTTCGGGATAAAGAAGGAACTGATTGCCGGCAAAAACACCAGCGTAATTCCATTGATGACTCCAGGGAGAGACAATGGAAATGTAACTCGTCTAAAGGTCTGGGACGGGGTGGCCCCTAGGTCCGCACTTGCTTCTAATAAGGAGTGGTCCATCTTACACAGAGCCGTATTAATCTGTAGAATCATAAACGGAAGAAAGTTATACACCATACCTAAGAGCACAGCTCCTTCCGTATGCAGAAGTTCCATATTTCCAAATCCCAAAAGTTTTGCAATTTGCTGAATGAGTCCGCCTTCGCTTAAAAGCCCAATCCATGCATAGGTACGTACGAGTGCATTAATCCAAGTAGGCAGTGTAATGCAAAGTACCAAAATATTTTGGGAACGCTCACTGCTGCGTGCAATAATATACGCAATTGGATAGCCAAGAAGCAGACATATAATAGTTGTCTTTATTGCAATCACGACAGAACGCCAAAGGATTAATAAAAAATCCGGGTCGGTAAAAAACTTGACGTAGTGTTCGATTGTAAGGGAGAAGGAGATGATGCTGTTCCCGTGCTCCATAAAGGAGTACATGGCAATCAGAGCCATTGGGAGAATCAGCATCAATGCCGCCCATACAATATAAGGGATTGCTAGTCTAGAAAATCGTTTCACTAGAAAACCATCCTTGACATGACGTGGATATCTTCTGGGAAGAATGTCAGACCGACCTCCTGACCAACTTCCGAATAATCTGTGGTGTGAATCTTGAATTCGCGTCCAGTAGTCCAGAAGGTAATCTTGTAGGTACCTTCTTTTACATTTTCCGGGTCAAAATCATAATCCACACTAATATCTATGCTTTGGTCTTCATCACTCAGCTTCCAGCCTTGCGCATTTGCCCAAAGTTTCAAGTCTGTATCCAAAGCCTGAGATTCTGTAATCTCATCCACTGTTTTAAAGAAATTAAATGCCATAATGGCTTCATTTGCTTTCTCGTTTTTCACAAATGGCTGATTTACAACAAAAATATTTCGCTCGATGCTGGTTCCGTTGGCTGTGGAGAAAGTGACAGGATATTGTCCAATCTCTTCCTGCAAATCGTATTCAATCTTGGCAAGAGAAATATATTCATCCGTTTCCGGATCCCAAGCTTGTGCATTGGAACGAGCGATGATTTCCTTGTCATCCAGTTCCTTTACGTCCTCCAGGTCCACAAAGAAGTCATTGGCACTGATTTTTTCTTTTCCATTTTCGCTGGTCACATCATGGTTACGAATAACGCGCATGTTGGCAGTAACACTGGTACCAGGCACTGTTTCTACGATAATCTCATAGTGAACCCCTTTGAAAAGGACACTGAGTACCTCGCCGGTCATCTTTCCATCCTTCACATCCACGATATCAATGTCTTCCGGACGAATCACGACGTCGACCTTTTCGTTGGCTTTATATCCAAAGTCTACACAGTCGAAAGTAATATCATCAAAGCGAACTTTATAATCTTCTAACATGGTTCCGGAAATGATATTGCTTTCACCAATAAAGTTGGCAACATAGCGGTTTGCCGGTTCATTGTAAATCTCTTCCGGGGTGCCCACCTGCTGGATTTCCCCTTGTTTCATAACCACGATTTTGTCAGACATGGTGAGGGCTTCTTCCTGGTCATGAGTTACAAAAATAAATGTGATTCCAACTTCCTGTTGAATTCGTTTTAATTCATATTGCATTTCTTTTCGAAGCTTTAAGTCTAGTGCCGCCAGCGGCTCATCAAGAAGTAATACCTTCGGTTCATTTACAAGAGCTCTTGCAATGGCAACACGTTGCTGCTGTCCACCGGAAAGAAGAGTGGTGTTTTTATTTTCATACCCTTCTAAACCAATGAGTTTTAGCATCTTCATTACCTTTTGGTCGATAACGTCCTTGCTCATTTTCTTTATCTTTAATCCAAAAGCAATATTTTCATACACACTTAGGTGTGGGAAAAGTGCGTACTTTTGGAATACGGTGTTTAACTCTCTCTCGTAAGGAGGTTTGTGGCTGATATCTTCTCCATCAAAAACAACTTTTCCTTCGTCTGCTTCTAGGAATCCGCCAAGGATACGAAGAAGAGTGGTCTTGCCACAACCGCTGGGACCGAGTAAGGTTACAAATTCATTTTCATATATATCAAGGTTCACTCCCTTTAGGATTACTTGTCCATCAAAACTTTTTACGATATTACGAAACTCAATTAACTTCTTTTGTTCCATAGTGGCTTCTCCTTCCAGTTGGTTATAGTTATTATACCTATAATCTATGGGGGATTGCAATAGATTAATTGCTTCATTGTATTCAAAAAGTACCTGAACGTATGAATCATAATGAAGCATCGCCTCCATCTCTTATTCTGTTGGATATAATGAAGATATTGTAATGCTGATTTTAAGTATAATTTGACTTGCAAAAATATTTTTAATTTATTGACAAATTTTAAGTACAATGACATAATAGTATTATTGCAAAACAAGACTTTTAGAAAGGCAGGGAATATATGTGGACATATCTAGTTTATATAAACATTTAGTTCCTATTACACAATTTAACAAAGGTAAAGCTTCCCGCCTATTTACACGTGCTCAAAAAGGCGAAACATTGATTGTTATAAAAAACAATTCTGCTGTGGCAGTTATCCTTTCTCCTGAAGAATATGAATTGTTGAATTCCTTCCCGAAATTATGCATTGAAGCGACCGAAAACAAACAGGAAGTAGATAAGACAAGAATGGAGACTTTGTTAAAAAAATTCAAAGCTATTGAAAAAAAAGGAGAATAGTATGATTGAAATTATGAATTTTGATTCTTGGAGCATATACGAAGGTGTTTCCGAAGGTAGTGGTCGTAGCGAAAAGATCTGGTTGAAGTCCGAAGATAACCAAATAGGATTGTTCAAATTTCCTAAGATCGATCCAAATGATAACAAAGAAACCACAGAACATGTTGCAGAGCATTTATCTTATCAATTAGGTAAAATCCTTAACATCAAAACTGCCAAAGTTGATATTGGCTTTAGAGATGGTCGTATAGGAAGTATGAGTTACTTTGTATGCGAAGAACATGAAACTTTAATTGAAGGAATTAGTTTTATTTCCGGAAAGTATCCTGACTATAATATTGAAACCATGAGAGATGAAAAAAATGGTCAACATTATTGTATCAAACACTTAATTAATTCCATTCCTAATCCTTTAATCGATACCGAATGGATTGAAATGTTATTGTTCGACTTTCTTATCGGAAACGGTGACAGACATCAGAGTAATTGGGCCTTGTTATTAAAGTTAGAATACACTTCTGAGTTGTCTCTTCACATAAGATGGTGTCCTTTATATGATAATGGTTCTTCCCTATGCAGTTATGTAAATAATTCGCAACTGGGAGAACTTCTCGGAAAAGACCTCAATCGTTTTAATGCATTAGTAGATTCGAAATCTCGTTCTTTAATTCGGATTGATGGTACCCAAAAGAAACTGCCTACTCACCGCGAAGTGGCATCATATTTATTAAAAAATTACTCATCTGCCAGAAACATCGCACGACATTTTATAAAATGCTTATCAAAACAAACTATTGATAATCTTCTGGCGGAGTATCCTGAGAATATACTTTCTGCTCAAAAAAACGAACTTATACGACGATATTTGTATAAAAAAATAAATATTTTAGAAACTCTTTTAAAGGAGGTTGAAAACAATAATGCCATCGAATAAATATTTGCTTTTAATCTGGAAAGACCCTATCACAAGGCGTAATTTCACAATTGGAAAGCTATGTCATGGTCAATCTTTTACTTTTGAATACTGTGGAGATTTTGACGAGGCCGAAAATTTCGGTTGGAGAAAATTAAATGCTTTTCCCGAAGAAAAAACGTATACAAGTGAAAACATGTTTCCTGTTTTTTCAAGCCGACTACCAGACCGCAAAAGACGAGATATCGAACAAATTTTAAAAAAATATAGCTTGAACATATATGACGAGTTTGAATTACTACGCAAAAGCGAAGGTCGATTACCTATCGATACTTACTCTTTCATCGATCCAATTTTTCCGAGTACAGAAACTGTTGAACGTAATTTTTATATCATGGGAACTCGCCATCAGGCGGCTTGTAAAGGAAATGATTGCTCTCTTCTCCCTAATATTAGCATTAATGACCATTTAATCTTCGAGAAGGAACCTAATAACAAATATGATTGCAACGCAATTCAAGTGTTAACGCAAAAAAAAGAACTTCTCGGATACGTTCCTCGTTATTACAATCAGGCTATTTTGGAACGATTAAATAATGGAATGTCGTATTCTTGCATTGTTATAGACATCAATCTGAATAGAGAATGTTCTGAATGTATTAAGGTTAAGTTGAATATTCCTGCCCTATAATGCAAAAGTTTTATCTACGGAAAAGAAACTTTTTCTTACAGAGCGGCGGTGAACTGATATTTTCATCAATTCACCGCCGTTTATTTTCCTTTCTACGCTTCCTTATCCGTTCCCCAGTAGAACAGTGCTACTGTTCCAGGACCTGTATGACTTCCAATCGTTGTTCCGATATTATTGATTTCTACTTTTCCGTTCAGTTTTGAAAACTTACTTTCAACCAGATCTGCAACGGCTCTT
>JAZQBW010000028.1:0-21439 GCA_045545895.1 Faecalimonas sp. | reverse complement strand
ACAAAATTCACACTACCTCCAAGAGGCGATAAGTCCAAGGTACCCCGCAAATCAAGGTCTGTTTTGATGCCATAGGTTTCCAAAAAAGCCTTTTTCCCATTCTCCGTAATACTGTCAACATTTGCTCCGCGATAAACCATGCCCTGACGTACCTTATGCTTTCCATCTGCTGTCAGGTAACCGCCAATATCACGGGTATTGGAAACGCCTTCCACAGCAATGGTACGCACCGATTTTTCTGTGACAAAATCAAAAATCTTGGACTTCACTGTCTTATTAAACCATACAGCCTCGATTTGATAATAATAATGGGTATTTGCATACAGGTGGTTGATAGCAAATGACCGCTCTGTGGTTTCATAGCACTTGGCGTCTGACAAATCCTCTTTTGTTCCTATTTTCAAGTGGTAGGATGTTGCACCATCCTCCATGCAGTCCCATGTAATCACCACTTCTTTTGGTGCAAAACAGTCTGTTTTGGTAAAATATCGGTCTGTGATTCCTCGTGTATAGGAAGATACAACCGTATGTATGTCACCTTCTAATATACTTACTATTTCTCCGTTGGAAGGAATTGCAGTGATGCGGTTATCACGATACAGCTTAACTCCTCCACACACACCAACTATGAGAACAATTATGACCAGCACTATAACTATCTTGGAGTTTCCTTGGCTTTTTTCTTTTTTCTCTTCCATCTGCGCTCTCTCCTAATTACACTTCAATTACAAATGTCTTCGTCATCAATGCAGCAAATGGCTCCTCAATAACCACAAATCCTTCTTCATCTATAAAAAACATTCTTTCTTCCTGTCCCCCATCACGGGTAATCTCATAGATTCTGCTCGGTGTACTTCCCGTCATTTTAAATCTGGTAGTCGGCCGTGTAGAATGTGTTGGATTTACCAAAATAAGTACATTCTGCTCCCCTTTTGAATAGTACGCATAGATACTCGAATAATCTGCTCTGACAAAATCTTTATGGAGCTCATCAACGTAATTGCAAATAAGTGTTTGACGAAGTGGATGCATCTGATCTATTTGACCGGAATCTGCAATGACATATGGCACAATCAAATGACCATTAGCAACCACAATACCATAGCCTAATTCCCTGCCAAAAGAATCGTAGACTCTACTTAAAATCTCCGGTTGCTTCTCATAGGAAATATTCATATAATCGCCTGTACGCTTAAATGCTGTTGCTCTACAACCAGGAACACCCAATACGAGAGTGTCTCCTTCTATCTGTTCATAAGAAACATTGTATACATCCGGATTATAAGGTTTACATCCATTTGCTCCGATGAGATAACCTAAGCCTCTATCTAATAAAAGGTCTACCGCATGTCCTTCCATAATCACACGATTATCTGCAAATAATTTACAAAGTTGCTCATCCGTAAAATTATGAACAGCTCCTGCTGCAAGCACAATGACTTCATCCACAAATTCTTTATCCTTGCTACATCTCGCTGAAATACCATGCGCTTGCAAGAATGGGCCAAGACCAAATTCATTTGGAAGCATATCCAAAAGTCTGTCACGAACCGGCCTGTTGAGCGCATTTTTTTCGTCTAAAAGAATTGTCACGCCTGATAAATCGTGATAAGAGTATCCACTCTCCCATACAGCTGTCAAATAATCCGTGATTCCTGCAATTGCCTGACCATAACCATAAGCTTCGAAGACTCCGTTGCCCACAAAATCAAAAATATCGTATGTCATGCCTTCCATCTCAAGCGGAATAGCCGCCTCTGTCTGGAAGCGCACAATCTCATCATCTTTAGAATAAATGCTGAAAGAAGAATTCTCCAATTCTGGAAGCACATGACATTCTTTTGGCAGATATCCTCGACAAATGAAGGTGTTTTGATTAAACAGAAAATAATACTGTTTCATACTCTTATCTTCCATATACATCGGCATATGTAGTCGGTTAATCATCGGACCGCCTTGGGCAAGTCCTTCGTGAATACGATTCCAATCACGATATTCCATGCTGTGATACTGATGCATAGAAGACATGAGCCCCACCTTTGTTCCAAGCCCAATGTCATGTACTAATTTTCCGAGTTTTTCCGCCAAGGCAGCCATACATTCCCGATTCACTTCCATAAACGCATGTTTCACGCTTTCATCCGGATTTTTACGGAATAGACGGTCTACAAACTCCTCTCTCGTGTAGTTTGTTCCTAACTTGTCATTAAACGCTTTCATGTGATGCTCACAGAAGCATCCACCATACGCCAATCCTCCATGGTTATGCAAACGAAAATCATCCTCAACCCAGATAACCTCCGGTTCCACTTCGCGTATCAAAAGTTCATAAAATTTGCTATAATAAGCAAACCAATTCTCATCCAGCGGGCAGGTTACCAATTTACACTGCGTACCATTGTAATCACACATAGTCACAAAGTTCTGTCCCTTGCGAAGTGTTCTTCCTCTATCAATATGTCCAGTTTGAATCCAAGGATTGAGACTAACACTGATGCCTGCTTCCTCAAAAACCACCTTCGCACGCTTCATAGCTGCAATCCAAGGTTTTGCTTCTTCTAAGGTCATATGGCCTAAATTATATTCTTCTGCGTTGATAAATAACATGACATTATCGAATTTATATTTCTTACAAAATTCAACAATACTGCTGATACGTTGTTCCTCGTGATACTCCGGTACAATTGCAATACGTAAACAATTTAAATACCTACTCTGTTTATGCGCTGTCTCCTTCATTCTAGCTCCTCCTGTTGCTTTTGCTCCATTTTAATTGTGATTTCTTTCGGTGCCTCTACAGATACCACTGTCTCTCCATCTTGTTTTTTCGCCGAGATAACTACATCTCCATACGGTGTTGGATAGGTGCCTTCTGCCCATTCCAAATCGCCCAAATTCGGCTTAATTACAAGGGTTTTACATCCATCTTCGGCGATTTGACATCCAAGCACTTCTTCTGCAAGGAACGCTGACGGTCCACTACTCCAACCATGGCACAGAGAGTGTCGAAATCCTTCATAGCAGTATCTTCCGTTATCGCCATGAATATCATACTCATCATTTTTCCAAAGATTTTCAATGCTCGCACCTTCGCGAATCCAGTCTAGATCGAAGTCTTCCCAAAAAGTCGTTGCTCCTACCTTTAGCATACCACCATAATACTCCCGCAACATATCAAGAGCTGTCTTCATATCGGAAGTCTGTCCTACTGCCCTCAAAATATAGTAGCTCATAAAGGTAGACATGCCCTGTCCGCCACCTTTCGTCAACGAATGGGCTACATTTTCCTTATCCGCCATTCCTGCAAGCCAGCGCATCGCCGTAATCTGCTTCATTTCTCCTAGCTCAAAGTCTATGTCCTGCAATGCCTTTGCCTTACCAGCACAGACTTCTGCCAAAGCATCCTCACCAATCATCTCGCATAACTTTGAAGCATCATAAAGTCCCTGCACCCACAATGCATAGGTTCCTGCTTTCGCTTCCGGATGGGTTTTCGATGGCCAGTCAATAAAATATCCTCTATCCAATTCGTCTTCCGGTAACTTCTCCTCTTCACCCTCGTGTACAAGTGGCAAAAGTTGTTCCAAAAGTGGTTTCCAATAATAAGAAAGTTCTTCTACAAAGGTGCGATTGCCACTGTATCTGTACCAATCACAAATAATACGCAAAAACCACATACTATAATTAGTAATGGTATTCGGCCAGCATGGTAATGGATTGTTCTTTGCTATATCAAAAAGAGAATCCTCAACAATCTTATTATCTCCAAACACTGTACGGATTGCCAGCATCTCCGGATGCATATCACCTACCCAAACCATGCGATCACGCTTGATGCCATCCCAAAGTAAATTCTGCATACATAAGTGCACCGTATAGGCACTGGTATCATAAATCCGATTTAACAACTCATCACTACAACGGAAGGTTCCACGATATGGAATATCCCGATAGATGCTAACTCCCTGCAATGCAAAAAAACGCACAATAGTATCCGGCTGTGTAAGTTCTATGTAGACAAAACGAAATCCAGTCATACCTATACGGTTACATCCATTTGGGGGAATCAGCACATCAAAATCCCGCATACCATGTGGTGCTGAAGAGCCCTTGACTCCCAAAGGCGCATAGGCTTCATTCGCTGACTCTCCAAATCGAATTTTTGCCGGAACTCCCTCAATCGGTGCAATCCCTTGAGTAATCATCTGGATTCCACCAAAAAATTCCGTTCCAAAATCAAGCAAAATCACTGCTTTTTTACCACCATATGTAGATAACTCCGTATACTTTTTCGTCCCAGGCTGAGTCTGTGTATCCCCGCACTCCAAAATCCACTCAGGGCATGCCACGCCTTCCGTCGCATACACTATCCGATGTGGCAAGATAATATCTGTACGTCTATCGTCTGTTGCTACTCGTTTCATATTATTTAACATAGTAAACCTCCATACGTGAGTTTTCCACTCATTTTATAGTCTTAAGCAGACAAATGCAAGCAAGAGGGACAAAATGTCCCTCTCATGCTTATAATAGTTCATCTCCTATGAGTTTGGTTTAATCTCCCATTTTTCTAATGACGAATTATCTACTGCTTCGTTTTCCTTTAAGGTTGCAAAGGAACCACTAATGTTATTTAATGTATCTGCTGTTAATACGTAGGTGTAAGAATAATCCTCGTATCCCTTCATATATCCAGAACAAACCGGCGCAATATAGCTGGCGTTTGACACAAAACAGTTTTGATATTGATTCTTATATGAATCATTCAAATAAGAATAACCCAAATTCAATATCGGACACTTATCAGCATTCTGATTTCCCGAGACGCTGAGCCACCCAATATTACGATGTTCGTAAACGCGTCCTGCAACGGTCTGCTCGATGTTTGGAATGTAAATACCTACACCAAAGGCATCATCCGCTTCACTGTTTACAAAAGCATACCAATCCGTCTGTGTTGTAGTATTTTTATAGGCATTGGCATCTTCCCAGAAACCTAAGTTTGTATCTTTCCGTGTCTCACCCGCTTTATCAGACACTAATGTGTTCAAGCCCTGTCCTAAATAAACTGCAGGAAATTCCTGGGTTTTATCTTCTACCGAATAATCATATCCTGACCAGTCAATGAAACGGTTATCTACATATACCAGTGCATCGTTAATACGATACCAAGCCTCCATATAGGACTCTGTGGTTCTTCCTTTGGAATCATTGTGTGTTTCAGCATAGGACCAATCCATCGCTCTTGTTTTTACATAGATAACATCACTTTGCTTGTCACCATCTGTGTCAATCACGCGATAATCCACAATCTGACTCTGATTATTTTGACTATCACCTGCCTGCACCGGATTATACGGCCAGTCAGTAACATCACCATAAGTTCCAAGTGAAAATGTACTACCGTCCCAGTCTTGTTGATTGGTCGGCACAGAGTAGTAAGACTGCTGAATCTGACGACCCAAGTCCCTAATATTAATCAGATTCACACCTGTTGTCATCTGTGCTGTTCCGCTACTAACTTCACATTGCTCCTTCGTACCAATAATAGATTCTCCTCTAAAGTTATTGCCAGTAGTATATTCATATACGTCATACTTCAAACATTCCATCCATGCCAGCGAACCGCCCATATTAAGATCGACGCCAATCTTCACCTCTTCATCCTGTGCCCAAAGCATGTCGTTAGTAACCAATGTTCTTGCAGCAGCTTCCACCTTATACAGACGCACATTGGTTGAACTTGTAGTAGAAACATTGTAAAGAACAATCTGCTTCAGTACAATACTGCCATTCGGAACCACACCATTTAATCCATTGGAACGATATACATCCAGGAACTGTTCAAACTGTGCCTCATCTGCTTCTAAGAAGAATTCCTCTGTAACAGCAGAGCCACCATTTACTGTGTAGATGAATTCACCGCGAAGATCTGTATCTGTTTTATAGGTCAGACGGAGGTAATTCATATTTCCAAGGTTAGCGTTCAAATCATATGTAATGCTTTTTGCCACCGCTTTTCTGTCATCTGTACTTGCCTCCATTGTTTGGAAACCAATCTCCTTTTCTGCAAGCAACGTATATGTTTCTGTTCCATTGGCTTCACTTTCCTCAATATCAAAGTTTGCTTTTGCACGAACCAAATCTCTACTATCTAATTTGTCATCTTCTGTTGCATCCTGTGTATCTACATCTGTGATAACAAGTTCTGCTAATGCCTCACGGATAAGATTCACGTCATTCACATTTAATATATAATCGCCATCTGCATCTCCAGACTGTGTCTTCGTAACCTCAACAATGTTGCTTAGACAGAATCCATTTGTACCATTTGCCGATTTTTCGATTGTATAGACGATGTCAGTTTCCAGCTGATAAACCACTGTTCCATTTACTACGATTGGAAGGCCTGCTTTGAAAGTGACTGTCTGGTCTTCTGCTACTTCGCTTGAAGCACTTCCCCAGCGAAGCTGCACCACCTGATCATTTTCAGTAATAATCGCAATTGCCTCTATATCATGTGTTGACGCATCCAAACCTGCAAAGTCAATATACTTTTCCATTTGTTCTGTTGTAAAAGTATATGACAGCGATGTCTGTTCATCTAGGAGTGGAGAAGAACCTAATGGCAAGTTGTTAAAATAACCTTCTGGTTGTGTTTCCGAACCAATCACTTGATTTACAACACCGCCCTTTAGACGCCATACACTTGGCTCTGTCTCAGTATATCGCCATCGACAGTCATATGTCACATCACCTACAGTAACACCTTCACCTATCACAAAAGTATAATCCTTTGCTAAAGTAATGGTCTTTTTATATCCTGCTGTAGTTGTATAAGTGAGCGGAAGTCCTTTTTTAAAGGTAATCGTTTCGCCTGCAATCATGTCTGCTGGCATGGTTCCTGGATAAATCTGCATGAGCTGATTTCCGTCACCGGCAGCCAATCTTACATACACACCATAGCTTTCCAATTCGCTTGCGTTAAAACCACAGAAATCCATGTATTTTGCAATCGTCGCATAGGAAAGTCTTGAGTTGTCATATGCCCCACCTGATGCACAATCATCCAAAATGGTAGCCTTTCCCTCTGCATCCTGAACCTTAAGGTTCACAACACCACCATTCCTAATACCATCACATGAAGGGTCAATATAAAACTCTTCTGTTTCCGCATATGCCGCCATAGTCACATATGGGCTAGCCGTTGTGATGCTTTCAACTTGATATGTAATGGTATTTTGCAAAGTAACAGTCACTGTCTCATCATTCACAACCACTGGAATCGGCATACCTTCTTTGAAAGTAATCTCATTGCCTACAGTAAGCCATGTATGGTCTGCACCAAGTATTATTTGAAATACATCTGCTACTGGAATATATTTTACCTCAACGCCCTGTTTCACAAGTTCTGTGGCATCAATACCGCAGATATCAATATACGGAGCAGTCACAGTGTTACTCAAAAGACGCACTTCCTGAGATACAACAGCTGACAAGTCGGGAGCATCTGTCATACCAATATTCAATGCATAGTAATCAGCTGGTTTGAGGCCTTTAATGGTCTTAGATGTAATCTCTGTTGTGTAGGTTTGTTCTGTCGGCTCTGTGTATACAAGACTTGCGTCATACACGAACTTGCCTTCTGTGGAACTCCATACAAAACCGTAATCCTTATCCAACGCTACCGTCTTGGCTGTGTCTTTTGTCGTTGTATATGTAATCGGCAAACCTTGACGCCAAATAATATAATCGCCATCGGTAAAGCTATCGTAGGTGTTCTTCGGGCAATAATACCGAAGCATCTTATCGGCACCGTCCTGATAATAATAGTTGAAATACCACCCTTCCGTTGCTAAATCTACGGTCTTTCCGCCTCGCACTGCATAGAAGTAATTATTAATCATTGTATTGGTGTCCAACTTGCCGGAGAAAGTAGTTTTTGCATCTGCAAAATCCGCTGCGTCAAAATAATTATTCTGATACATTGCATTCTCCTCCGGTGCCATATTGCTTACTGAACCGGTCAATCCATAGGTTCCGGTTTCTATCATAGAATATGTAACACTTCCATTTCCGCCTGTAGTTACGCTTGTGTCCGTTGTGTTCGTTTTCGCCGTTACCGTAATTGTATAATCACCTTTCAAAGTAGCGCCTATGTATTCACCAGATGTTGAGCTATAGGCTATCGGAAGTCCATCCTTAAGTGTAATGGTATTTCCCACCTCTAAAGCATTCACGCCAGCACCATTGATAACCAGCTGCAGTACATTTGCATATATTAGAAGATCAAGCCTTACTCCATATTTCTCCAGTTCCTCATCCGTCCATCCTGCGAAATCATAATACTTGCGCGCCAATGTCTGCGTTACATAATTTGGTGAAGTTCCGCTCGTTATTGGTCCACTCGTAGAAATGTTAATGAAATATCCATTGTCCTGCGTATTAGTTGTTTTAGATGAAAACGGCTTCAGTCCATAAGTATTTGTCTCCGAATCAAACTTGAAGCAACGATAAGTTTGTGTGTTACCTGTATTAAAACCGGTCACATAATATACATAGGTTGCATCCAGCACCGCCTTATAATTTTCACCATTATATGTCCAGTAAATCGGCAGCCCTTTCTTATACGCCCAATAGTCTCCCTTTTTCAATGTTTCTCTCCAGGTACCCCATGTCAGCACTTGAATCACGCGCGTACTCTCACCGTCCAAAATGTATCGAACTTCCAGTCCGGTGGCAGACAGACTTGCGCTGTCGTCCACTCCGTTAAAATCAACATATCCGTCGTATGCACTGTCCGCAGTCATGTTATGCCATGTATAAGCATCCGTCGAAGCCGTATCGTTTGAGATTGTAATAGCATATTCTCTATTTTCTCTAGCAGTAGTTCCATTTCCAAGGTCTGAAGACGGATTGGTAGCCAAAGAGAAGGTTCCAGTTTTATATGCAGTCACTGCAATCACATTGCTCCATGTTTCATTTCCAGCCTTAAAGGTAAAGACATATTCTCTATCCAAAGCCAGGTAAGCCATCGTGCCATCACTTAATTTATAGGCAATCGGAGTTCCCTGCGCAATCGTAAATGACCAGCCAGCCGTAAAAGCCTCTGTTCTGCCACTCCAATTAATCTGTAAGGTACGGTTCGAACTATGATAGTAGGAAATAAGCGAAAGTCCATTCATAAAATCCGCCTTGGTCATTCCTCCACCAAATTTGATATAGTCATCTACAAAAGCATCACTTAAAGAGTTGACTGCACTTGCGAAATTGTCGTTTCCGCCGTCAAATGTTGCGATACACTTTTCAATATTAAAAACCCTCCCAGGATTCCAGCCTATCACACTGTTAAAAGAAGCTGTATCAATTTTCAATGTTCCTGCCGCAGTTACATCCGCTGCCTCTGCCGACTGTGGTTGGCTTACATAGAGGCCTGCAAAAAGCACTGCCACGCAACAAATCATAGCAATTAATCTTTTTTTCATCGTAATCATAATTTTCCTCCTTTATGTTACAAATCTTTTTTAATATCAACAATGTCATGAGTTCTTCTAGATTGTTCCGCGGCAAACACACACAGGTGTCCGTTCATGGAATCTGCAATCGACGTAATCGATACCGAACTCATGTCTCCATTCAGATGTCGGATTAAATCATGCATGATCATATAATCTCCGCCACTGTGTCCACCAAATTTTGCATTGTTAATTGGATGAACCTTTATTGTTTCTACCTTCCCTTGAAATTGTGTTCTATCATATGTACGAAGCACGAATTCATCTGTCTCTAAAATTCCTTCAATTTCTCCCATAGTACCTACAATGTGTAAGAATCGACCTGGTTTCGTGCTTCCGCCAACCAAATTAAAGTTGGCAACAGAACCATTTTCAAAGGTCACAATTGCATTTTGTCTATCCACAATGTTTCCCCCACAGGTATAAGCACATTTTCCATAGATATCATGCTTCAAGAATTCCTTCTTCTCTTCTAGTGTAATCTCATCTAAAGGCTTGTTTAATCTATCCCATACTAAGAATGGCATGATATCTTTATCAATGTATTGGTCGATAGCTGAATAAGGACATTCCTTTTCATGTTTACACTGATAACAGTACTCGGCAGCTCCTTCCGGAGCGTTATCTGGGATAAACTGTGAACGACTTCCGAAGCTTGCTACCTTCTGTGGTGCGGAAGCATTGTTAAGCCAACACATCAGGTCTAAGTCGTGACACGATTTTGCCAAGATAAAACCCGAACCACAGTGGTCTTCCGAATTCCATTTCCCTCTTACATAAGATGCAAGGTAATGTGCAAGGCATACGTGCTCATTCATCTCTATTGTCATAATCGTACCGATAGCGCCTGCATTAAGAAGTTCCTTAATCTTTCGAAAATACGGAGTGTATCGAAGCACGTGGCATACGAATACTTTTACACCCTTCTCTTTCGCAAGATTTTCAATATCACGAAGCTGCTTTGCATTTGGAACAATTGGTTTTTCCATCAACATATCGTATCCGGCACCCAATATTTTCATAGCTGTTTTGTAATGATGCTGGTCCATCGTTGCATTGATTACAAAATCACACACAATTCCACTCGTAGCAAATTCGTCAAAACTGTGGAATAGGCACGAGCTGTCCAGCCCGTACCGTTCCTTTGCTTCTTGTAATTTAAAATCACTTGGGTCAACAATAGCTGCAATCCCAAATTCCTCCGGTTCTTCCAAGGAATAGTCCGCATACACTTGACCCCTGTTGCCATATCCAACAACAACTGCCCATAGTTTCCTCATTTCTGTCATATCTTCCTCCTGTCATTGCTACAGTTTCATACCAGCAGCAAATTCTCCGCCTTTGAAGTGTTTCATACTGATAATGGAAGTAAATACCATTGGAATTGCTGCAACAATGTACATTGCATACATTGCACCATTTTGCGACAATGCAGTAAAGGTTTCTGCCTGTGCCAACATTTTCGGCATCATTGTCATTTTTTCCCCAAGTATCAAACTTGCCCACAAAAAATCATTATAGTAAGAACCGAAGACACCTACAAAGTGAAAAAGAATGATTGGAAATGCCATCGGTGTTGTAATTCTCATGTAAATCTGTATGTCACTTGCTCCGTCAATCTTTGCACTCTCATAAATGGACTTCGGTTGCTGTCCAAAGAATGTTCTGAATAAGAACAACGCTGCAACCTGACCTCCAGCAAAGTTTGGAAGCAAATATCCAATATAAGTGCCACCAAGTCCTAACGTATTCTTCACAAATGGTACTAAGATTGGCATACCCATGATAGACGGAAGCATCATAACAGAAAGAAACGCTAGAAAGATTCCGTTTTTACCATAAAAATCTTTGTATGTAAAAATATAAGCTAAGATAGAACCAAGCAGGCAGTTCACAAACGCACCTACAATTGCTAGTAAAATGGTACTGATAAATGAGACCCTTATTGCACTCCATGCTGTTGAAAAATTAAAACGTATATTTTCCCACAGCCCCTCCAATTTTGGAAGCGCAAAGATATTGGCGTTAATTTCATAATTTGATTTCAGCGCATTCAATACCGTAACAAAAAGAGCAATGAAGGAAAATACAGTTGCTAATATAACAAAAATACTGATGAACACCTGAAAGTCTTTACGATGATAACTTTTTTTCACTTGTCCTTTCATATTAATCCTCCAAATCCTGTTTTTGTTTTCGTAAATTTACATAAGTAGCGCCGAACAGTAACACGAAGATTACTGTCGCATATGCCGAAGCCTGCCCGTATTCCCCATTCACCATGTTCTGATACATCAGATGAATCGGTGTCTTTGTTCCAAAGTTTCCGCCTGTAATCATGTATGTTCTTTGGAAGTTCTGCAGCGAATGAATGAACGATGTAATAAATACATATTTCAATTGTGGCATAAGAAGCGGTATATCAATGCTAAAAAATCGTCTCCATATACCAATCCCTTCTAATTCAGCAGCCTCGTAATAACTCGTTGAAATGTTCATCATGCCACCATAGAAAATCAAGTAAGAACCGATAAATGGAAAACCAATCATCAATATTGCCCATTTCGCATACTCTGTCTGTCCCAAGAATGCAATTGGCTCACCGCCGAACCATTTTATAATCGTGTTAAGAACACCATTTCCACCATAGATACCTGTTTTCCAAATCAGCATACTTGCAATTCCTGGTACAACATGTGAAACGAACAATAAGGTTCTTGTAACATTTGACAGTCTTTCTGACTTCATCACAGTTAAGAAGAAGGCAAAAAGCAATGGCGGAACAAGCGCTATCACAAGGTCAAATACCAAGAAAATCACAAGGTTTATAAATGCTTCTGCAGTATTTTTTGACATAAATACGTTCCTATAGTTTTCAAAGTTGTTCCATATCATTGTCGGATTCTCTACTGAATAGTCAAAAAATGACAATGCAATGGAAGCAATTGCCTCGTAATAACAGAACAAAATTAATAAAATCAGTGATGGAAGCAATGCAAGATAAATTCCTTTTTGTTTCCACATCTGCTTTACAATCTTAAGCGCATACTCTTGTTTCTTCTTTCGCATGATGTTTGCAAGAACGATAAAGGCAACCGCACTGACTAAAACGAGTGTCATCGCAGCATAAAAACCAACTGTAATCAGTGTTTCATTTCTCTTGGAATTCACATTTATATAAGAAAGAATCGCTTTATCAGCTTCTCCCGTCTTGTTTACATTTTTATAAACATAGAAGATATCATCTTCCGTTTCGCCCTGTATAATACCTGAAACATTAAACTCTAAGTCAAATGTAAAATCTGCCTCGCCTGTCTTAAAGTTCATCTTTGTCACTTTGTCTGAACTGTCGTGCAATACATATCCAACCCCATTTGTCTCATCATAGGTTATCGCTGTGTTTTCTGCAGGAATTGTAGAAAAATTTACACTCTCAACAGTCTGGCATTTCAAATCATCACCAATTTCCAAATGATCGATATCAGATAATTGTAAACTGTAGAGATAAGAATTACGTGCTGTTACATAAAATGTTCCCATTTCTTCTACAAAAGCTCCTCCACTGGAAGTCACACCTGCAAGTCCGAAAGAAATATACTTCGATGTATCTAAGCTATCGACTTTATAACTATTACTTTTGCTCTGATACGTAACATCACCAAAATCGTTTGCCACTCGGATCATGCCCGCGTTATAAAGAATATATAGATATTCTTCATCTGCCTCAAAACTGTAGATGCCGTTCGGCATACGAACAGCTGTCAATTTTATTTTATTTCCATCCTTTGCACAGTCATATAAATAAGTCTTTTGGATAATGCCGGTCTCAACGCTCGTTACATCAAATTTAAAAAGTTCTGCAACCTGTTGTCCGGATGTCGCAATATATAGATATCCATCTTTTTCCTGAAAGGACATACTGTCCGGATTACCTGCAAATGGAGTGTATGCATTAAATTTCACTTCTCCATCTTTATATTCTGCCTGAAACAAGTAACTGTTGCTGTTTCCGGCTTCGTCTAGAATTGATGTTAAGAACCACAGATAATCACTGTCTGTCTCTTTATAAAATTTTCGTAAAACACCTGCATCAATGTCATACTGTTCTTTTATCATCTCTAAAATGCTGTGGGTTTCTCCTATGTTATCCCTGTCTGCCATATGCACAAGGGTTCCGTCAGAAGTGGCATACATCCACTCTGACGCTTTAAGTGAGACCACGCTTATAATATTCCCGCTTTTTGCTTCATAAGTCCGTTCTTTTGGCATCAGCCACGCCAACCAAACAGATAACGCAACCGATACAACAAACACCCCCGCAAAGACAAACATCCAAAGTTTACTTTTGTTGACCTGTTTTTTCTTCATTCCTATTCACCACCATAAGAAGTTCCCTGTCCAGGATATTTGTAACAATCTACATTCCAATTGTTTTGTGTTGCATATAATGTCCACGCATCCATAGTGATGCTTGCCCATGAGTTTGCAAATGTATCAGTACTAATTTCATCAGAATCAACACCTACCAGATATTTCTGCCATAATTCCACAAGATCTCCTTTTACATCCTGTCCTCCGCAACCAACTAATAAGTTACGAACAAATTCATTGGAATCTGATAGTCCGGTAAATGTAATTGCATCTGTTCGGAAGAATTCAGCCCAAGATTCCGGAACTTTCACCAAATCTTGTTGTACGAGCGTTAATCCTTGTGGAGCAAAATCTGTTTTGCTAAGTGCATCATAATAAATAGATTGTCCATATGGGGACATGACAAACTTGATGAAATCAAGATTTAATTCGTTCTGTGCCGCCTTATGGTTTACAATAGAGAGATAGCCTCCGTTACCTCCAACGTCACGTGTAAGCATACCCTCCGGTACATGTCCACCTGCACTATCCATTGTCGGATAATCAAAAAAATCTACTTCTAAATCTTCTGCTTCACTATTTAAGAAAGAAAGTCCTGCTCCAAGATAATCCAACACAATTTGTGGAGATTTTTTTCCGCTGCTCTGTGTCTTGAATTCATTTCTAATATCTACCATAGAAGCCTGTGTTCCGTTGATTGTGTCAAGATATGGCTTCATCTGCTGTAAGTTACTGATAAATTCCTTGTATTTTGCGCTGTTTGCACCAACATATTTATCAGAACTTGTATCTAAGATTTTATGGAACAATTTTGTAGTATCCACTGCATACTCGATATTACTTTCCGGATTCTCATCTGTTAAATCCAATTCAAATTCGGAACCATTCGTCATAATATCGTTGTATTCGTTTCTCCAGTAGTAGTCCCCATATACACGAAGCAACCATGAGAAATGTTCTGCCTTTATAGAAGAATCTGCCAAGGATATACCAAGTGGATTTTCATAGCCCGCCTGCTGCATATAATCACAAAGGCTGATCAAATCATCCCATGTTACAGGATTGGCCACTTCGCCATTGGCATTCTTGTACCCAAGATTTCCTGCTTCCTCTAACGCAACTGTATTTACAAACCACGCTGTCCAAAGGTTCATTGAGTTCATAATATAGGTACTGGTATTGGCACCTGTTTTATCTGTAATATATGCATCTTCTTTGAGTACGCTGCTCCAAGTGTTGTTACCTGCATATGCATTTGGCTCATTAATATAGGAATACATATTAACACAGTACTTATTCACCAAATCTGACACATAATTTCCCATTACGATGTCCCAATCCGTATTGTTAGAAGAAATTTCATATCTGAGTGCATCTTGGTATGTCCCTGCTGAATAGTCCGTATTCAGCTGTACCGCAACTTGACCACCATGCAATCTCGAATACTCATCTGCAAGTGCCTGCCATCCGTCCTGTGAACCCTCAAATAAGAGTACCAAATCAATTTTTCCTTGTTTTTGTTCAATTTGGCCTTCAACCGGATAATATGCTTCATCGAAGTTGTCTCCCAAATCGATATGCTCTTCTGTAATTGCATTTGCAATTGCATCGCCGTCTGTTTCTTTGCCGCCACATCCTGCTAATCCACTTATGCAAAGTGTGGAAGCTAATAATACTGCTAAAATTTTCTTTATCATACCAGTTCCTCCTCGTACATATTTAATTTGTATAACAGCCGAATTACTCAGCTGTTACTTTAAATGTTTTTCCTTCTGCATTTTGTGTAAACACAAAGGAGTAAGTTAATTTGTCATTTTCAATTTGAACACCGTAGCCATCATATCCCAGCTCGGTATGAAATTTATATTCTACCCACTCACCATTGACCTTTTCATATACTTTTGGGACAGAAAGTTTGTCAAATCCTTGTACTTTCACTGCATAATTAACACCATTACCATTCTCTGCAATGCCACCTTCGATTGTAAACTCGGCTACATTGCCGTCTGCAACAACAGTTGGAATATACGTATCATCTGCAACTGTACCCACCTGTGCCTCTATCTTCAATGCATTTGCAACGCTATCCTGATATACATTCATGACATTCTGACAATGATCCTGCCCTACAAGGCCACACGGCAAGAGGATTAAGTCAATGCTGATTGTATCACCTTTCTTGAAACTTGTAGTTTCACTCAGTGTCAGACATCCGTAATTCATATCCCCCCAATAATAATGTTTTCGAAAATCATTCAAGAACGCTAACCCCACAGAAGATTCTTTGCCGTCTACCACAATGCTGTAGTCCTTGACAATCAGACCGAAGTTCCCTGTCTCTGCAGTCAAATCATCCGGCAAACCATAATACGCAAAGTAAGAACCTTCCTCACACAAATTATAAAGCTGAGCATTACCCGTTTTCATCGGATTTTCAAGCACCTGATGTTCCCCATTCTCATCCAAATATGCACTGTGGCTGTAAATACCTTTACGTCCGTCAATTCCGATAATACTGAACTGCTGATTATCCACTGTGCAATCCTCGAGGAACGTGAGATCAATTGTATAATAAGTTCTTGATTCATCATTCTGTGGCATTTCCACATGTCGCATAGTATATTCATATTTTCCATCGTCTGAAATGTAAGAGTACTCTAAATCCGCATGGGTAAGTCCGGAATATTTGATGTTAGATGACAAATAATTAGCCAATACAGCGCCTTTGTTGTTTGTCGGTGCATACAACGTACCAACCGAGTTGTACTGAGGATCACCGGATTTTGTTTCTAAATTTCCCCAGAAGTTCCCACTTGCACCTCGGAAATCTGGCAAAATCCATGCTATGTCAGAAGTACCTCCCGACCAGTTTGCATAGTACGGTGCAATACAGTTTGTTTCTGTTACACCTGTCGACAAATGGTAATAGCTTACGAAGAACTCTATAGACGACAATTGTTTAATGTCATAATTACCCCAATCCTTATACACATTTAAAATTGTAAAATCATACTCTTCTCCCGCTTTTACACACAATGGCATATAGGTCTCGCCATAAATGGTATCGCTAGGATTGTAAACCGGTTCCTCTTTTTCATGTCCGAAATTCTTTGTACACTGCAACGGAATCGGAATGAGCTGGTTGTTATTGTCAATCAATGCTGCACCCTCCAACGGATATTTAGTATGTACACGAAGGTAAATCATTCTATCGTCCGTCGCATCTTTCACTGTAATGTGTTCAAAGAATTTCTTTTCCGGGCTAAAGTAGTATGCCTGGCTAAATCCGGTTCCTTCCAGTTCAAAATCATATGCACCGGTCATGTGGTTATAACCTGCAAATTCTGCACCGTCCACTGTCTCATCCACCATGATATTTGCTGATGTCAATGGATTTTGTTCTTCTTTATTCGCTTTTCTGATACCTTCAAAATCATGTGTTTCATCTGTATAAACACGGTTACTGAAGGTGATTTCCTGCTCTTTTATCACACCATCAAAATCAGTAAACTGTCTGATAACAATAAAACTATCATTTGCATGAATACTCAACTTGGTGTCCTGTCCCGCAAAGATAAAGCCAACAACACCTGCGTTTTTGACATCAAAAGCAACGTACTCTGGATTATCAAATGTATAATTGCCGTCAAGTTCACTCAATGTCTGACCATCCGCAACCACTTCCAGTGAAGCAATGGTATCTCGTTTTATCTTTGTCTCATATCCAAACTCTGTAATGTAATCGTTTGTTTGTGTTGCAATCACACGAAATTGCTGATGCAGTTTATCAGAATATGTGTGATATGCGTTTTCCAAATGCAATGGAATCGCATCATCAAAGGACATGTCTCTTAAGTACACACTGTAATAATAGTAACCTAATTTGGTCGTATTCACACGTGCGCTGGACGTTGAATTTCTACCATAAAATGTCTCATCACAATAGACAACATAACTATCCATTGTATTGAACAGATATTGTCCGCCTTCTCTATTTTCTAATGAACTTACAAATATTTTGTCAGACAGACTGTGTGTCAACTGCATATTCTGGTTTTCTACGATGTAGTTCAGTCTCTCTTCGTTTTCATAATAAGCCTGCACGCCATTTGCAAGTTCATTCGCCACTTCCACTGTTTCAGAAAGTGCCGTCTGCCCTTCCAAATAATCCACATTGACCGTCTTTGTCTTAAAACTATCTGTTGCACCTACGTTGCCGTTGTCTGCCTGTTTGGAATTGCATCCAATCAGGCATCCGGCCACCAGCGCACCAAGTAATAATACGCTAATTTTTTTCATGTCTACCTCCTGTCAGTTCATAACTATAGTGCTTTTTCAGTAATAGAAAAATCATCAATATAGAATGTTCCACCTGTTGCGGTCGCCATCTTAATATAGAACTGCATTTCGCTTGTTGTTGTATCAATGGATGGCGTGATTTCACAAGTATATGTTGTCCAACCACTTGGGCTCTTTGGTACCCAATCATCTAACAAAGTATGTCCTGCACTTATTAATCCCTGCGTATAAAGATGGAATTGTGCTTCGCCCTTATATTTGAAGCTGATTGTATATGTTTTATCCTTTTCCAAGAATCCTCTTGTTTTTTCGGCATTATAGTCAACTCCACTATTTCCATCGCTAGCTGTAAACTGTAATACTCTATTATCCGCATCATCCGGGTCTGCCATAATTGCCATCTGCCCTGTGCTTCCTTGTACACGCCAAGCTGTCTTGTAATCATAACTGATATTTTCAAAGCTTCCGTTAACTACTAAGTCTATGTTGTCTTCCGGTTGTTCTGGTTGCTCATTGTCATTGTCTTCGTCTTCCGTTCCCAGTTTCTCCACAACAACATCATCAATATATACTCCGCCTTCACCTACACGTGAAAAACCAAATGTTGCGGCATCCGCTGTCGCTGTAAATGTTCCACTCTTTTCTGTCCAATCACCTGCTGCAAGCGCACCTGATATAACATCCGCTACTTTCGCACCTCCAACTTGCACATCAAGGTCAAAGTCACTTCCTGTCGCATCATTTCTGAGCAAGAATGTATATTTGTATGTGATTCCTGACTTAATTTCCGCTGCTGTTTCAACTCTTGTATAATCCTTTACATAAAGAACATTGTCTTCCTCTGCTGCCACACCGGATATGATACAAGTACCAATACCTTGGGTGTAGGTTGTAGCTGTTACAGTTTCAATCTTTTCTACAACTAAATCATCAATCCAAACATTTCCTTTCCCTGCAGGCGAGAAACCGATTCTAGGACTACTATACATTTCTTCTGGTGTAGCTGCTGTGGAAATAATAAATGAATACTCTTCCCATGCGTCACTTGCCGGAATTTGGGTGTCATACCATATAAAGGTTGTATTACTATGGAAACCTAATGTAAATCCTTTTAGACTCACATCGGATTTATACTTATAACTGATCCTATATGTATTTCCTGTTCCATAAACATCTTTTGGTTGATAATAGTAAAAATTAGCACCTGAAGATTCAACAGTAAATTTTATTGCACCATTATCGAGCGCAAAACTAGGATTTCCATTTCCTTCTTTCATCCAATAATTGGTATTACTAGAAAAATCTAAATTGATGAGTTCGGTTGATACTTCTTCTGTCTTTGGTGCTTCACCACTAGTAATTGTGATATCATCCAGGCAAAGTGTTGTTACCGTGGCATGTTTGAAGAACAGCTTCGTAACTGCTGAGGTGTTTCCTTCAGTAGCTATAACCTCGTATGTAAGCGTTTCCCACGAACCAGACAATTGAATGTGGTCTTTCAACAATACATCTGTTCCTTTAAAGCCTGTCGTAAAGATGTGAAAAGAGCCACTTCCTTTACACTTTAAACTAATAGTATATGTCTTACCTGCTTCAACACTTCCTGCAGGTTTCGACCAATACATTCCATCGTTTGCCTCCGTACTAGTATACTTAATGTACTTATTTCCACCTTCTTCGACAATCTCAAACGCACCACTATTGGCTACAGAACCATATTCGTGTTCTCCCCATGAAGCCGTAGAACCATCTTCCAAATCAATGTTGGCAATATAATTCGGCGCCATTACTGTTTCCTGTCCCTGCGTCGGAACATTACCTGAGCCACCCGCATCTGTGTATATCCAGTTGCTTTCTCCATCAAAATTGTCCTTCAGTACATCAGTTACTTGTACCGCTTTGATAGATTGAATATTAATAATTCCGGTATTCTCGGCATTGCTAAGAAGGATATCGATTCTGATTCCGGTAATCTTCTCCCAGACCATTCCAGCCGCTTTCGAGCTTTCACTCAAATCCAACTTATAGGTCGCATATTCCCCTGTTGTGTACGGAGTAATGAGCCACCTTAAGTTTATATCTTCCGCTGTGTTTGTGTAACTCTGACCATCTTTTGTGTAAGTACCAAACAACCAAATATCAATCCGAGAAACGTCAACTGTCGCACTTGCTGTAAATTCAATCACTTGAGTATCACTTACATCTAAATTCATATCCTTCTTATAGATGTACGAACCATGTACTCCTTCAAATTCCAAATCTCCATCTGCTAGTTTTGTTACTGCCGTTGCGGAAGCTGCCGTTCCAGCAACAGTATTAAATTCTTTTAACATCGCAGGACTGAAATACATATAATCGGAAATCTTTACATAAATATTGGTGTCTTTTTC
The DNA here is from genome assembly GCA_045545895.1 of Faecalimonas sp. Classification (GTDB taxonomy): domain Bacteria; phylum Bacillota; class Clostridia; order Lachnospirales; family Lachnospiraceae; genus Faecalimonas. The sequence continues at coordinate 864 of JAZQBW010000028.1, read as the reverse complement.
TACAATACTGTCAAAGTCATATGCGTTTTCACAAGCCTCGTCACTGTAATAGCCCAATATCTGATGTCCCATTGTAATTAAACTGTCCGCCGGTTGTGAAATCGTTTCACCGGCTTTCACCGTTGTCTTGTGAACACTTACGCTTCCCACGTAATAGGTCACTGTCACATCAGAAGGCACTACACTCTTCATCGACTGAATTTCTATTGCCAGGTCACCGCTTCCAATTAAGTCTACACGAAGTCCATGAATAGTCTGGTATGTAAGGCCTTCGATATCACTAATGTTAAATGTATAGGTTGTATAACCTTCTTCATCTATTTCGCCACTCTCCAGCATCCATTTGTGTTTACCATAATCTGTCGTTGTTCCTGCTACACCATCTTGCATATATTCACCAAATAGATAAACATCAACTCTGCCACCGTTCAAAGACGTCTTAGCCTTTAACTGGATGATTTGGTCATCGTCAAGTGTGATTGCAAGTTGCTTCTTATGTATAAAGGAACCTCTTACTCCTGATAACTTCAAATCGCCATTTTCCAAAAGTTCCGTTTCTGCAGATGCCATCTGCAAGAATTTAGCAAAATGTGCACCTGTAAGATTTAACCCTTCTGCACTAAATGCTTTATTAAGGTCTATTTCTTCTTGCGAAGGTGCCACACTTCTTACTGATTTGATTTCAATAGTTCTTGAACCTTCTCCATATAAGTCGATACGTAATCCACGAAGCACATCGTATTGCAATCCTGCAATAGCAGAACTGATGTCTGCAGTGTAGGTCGTGTAACCTTCTGTATCTGTCTTACCGGCCACGAATGTAACTCTATGCGTTCCTTCATATCCTCCAAGTGTTCCTGCAGT
>JAZQBW010000027.1:0-13562 GCA_045545895.1 Faecalimonas sp. | reverse complement strand
AAAAAGTAAAAGAAGAAGAATTACTCGAAACGCTCAGACAAGAGCTTTTGAATTGGGAGAAATAGAATGACAAAGAAATTCTTTGAGGTGTTTCCAACGTTAAAACTGGGGAATGGCATACAGACTCTGTTTGCGGATGTGGAAGTGACGAAAGTTGCTACCAACGCAAGCAGGGATTATTTGCATGTCCATATGTTCAGTACCCATTTGATTGAGAAAAAATGGATTTATGCAGTGGAAACAGCAATCAAAGAACAGTTATTTGCCATGTCAATGGTACAAGTAAGAATCATAGAGTCCTATCAGCTTTCCGAACAGTACACACCGGAGAATTTGATGAAGGAATACTATGAAAGTATTCTGTTAGAATTAAAGAATCACAGTGTGGTGGAGCATAATATATTCATGAATGCCACATGGCGTTTTGAAAATGGAAACACCTTGGTTTTGAAGTTGGAAGATTCGGTGATTGCGTCCTTGAAGGAGGATTCTATTGTAGCAATGCTACGTCAAATTTTTGAAGAGCGTTGCCATGTGCCGATTCAAGTTGAGATAGAGTACCAAAAGGCGAAAAAGAGCAAGATGCAGGAGCATAATGCAATCCGTCTGCAACAGGAAATCAATGCCATTGTAGATGAGAATGCGGCGAAGCACCAAGAAGTCAAAGAAGAGAAAGAAGCCCAGAAGGCAGAAAAGAAGGCGGCAAAAGAAGAGAAAGCAAAGCAGTTTGCAGCGAAGAAGAATGAGTATTACCGTGCTCCGAAAAAATCAGATGACCCGAATCTGATTTACGGCCGTGATTTTGAAGGAGAGGAAATAGAACTTTCCCAGGTAGTGGGAGAGATGGGAGAGATTATCTTCCGAGGAAAAGTCATCAGCGCAGACACAAGGGAAATTCGAAATGAGAAAACCATCTACTCTTTTGCGGTGACAGACTTTACCGACAGTATTATGGTAAAGATGTTCCTTAGAAATGAACAATTACCGGAAATCTTGGCAGAGATTCATAAGGGTGCATTCTTGAAAATAAAGGGTGTTACCAATTTAGATAAATTTGACAGGGAGCTTACCATTGCATCTGTGGCAGGGATAAAGAAGATTCCTGATTTTACCGTGAGTAGAAAAGATACCAGCCCGGAAAAACGTGTGGAATTGCACTGCCACACCAAGATGAGTGATATGGACGGGGTATCGGATGTGAATGACATTGTGGGATGCGCTCATAAATGGGGACATAAAGCAATTGCCATTACAGACCACGGTGTGGTACAGGCCTTTCCGGAGGCCAATCATTACATTGAAAGATTGGATAAGGAAGACCCGTTTAAAGTGATTTATGGGGTGGAAGCTTATCTGGTAGACGATTTGACCGATATTGTGGTGCGTGCAAAAGAGCAGGCATTAGATGATTCTTTTGTGGTGTTTGATATTGAAACCACCGGATTTAGCTCTGCAAACGATAAGATTATTGAAATTGGGGCAGTAAAGGTTGAGAAGGGCATTATTGTAGATAAGTTCAGCGCTTTTGTAAATCCTGAAGTTCCCATTCCATTTGAGATTACAAATCTAACCGGTATTACAGATGAGATGGTGATGGAGTCTTCGAAAATAGATGTGATTTTACCGGAATTTTTGGATTTTGTAGGGGACAGTGTACTGGTGGCTCACAATGCAAGTTTTGATGTGGGATTTATTGAACAAAACTGCAAAGTGCTGGGTCTGAACCGTAAATATACATATCTGGATACGGTGGCTTTGGCAAGAGTGCTTCTTCCTACATTGGCAAAATACAAATTAAATATTGTGGCAAAAGCACTTGGAATTTCGCTGGAAAATCATCATCGTGCGGTGGATGATGCAGGAGCGACAGCAGAGATTTTTGTGAAATTTATTGAAATGCTAAAGGAACGTGGTATTTTCACGCTGAAAGAGGTCAATCAGTTTGGAGAGACTAATCCGGATGCCATTAAGAAAATGCCGACCTATCATGCCATTATCCTTGCAAAGAATGATGTGGGAAGAGTCAATCTTTATCGTTTGATTTCTATGTCCCATTTGACTTACTATGCTAGAAGACCAAGGATTCCTAAGTCGGAGTTTTTGCGTCACAGAGAGGGATTGATTATTGGAAGCGCCTGTGAAGCAGGAGAACTTTATCAGGCAATCATAGGTCACAAATCAGAGGAAGCCATAGCGCGATTGGTGAATTTCTATGATTACCTGGAGATTCAGCCTCTTGGAAACAACCAGTTTATGATTGACAGTGAAAAACATGAAGATATTCGCACGGAGGAAGACCTTAAGGATATCAATCGGAAGATTGTGAAGTTAGGAGAGGAATTCAATAAGCCGGTGGTTGCCACTTGCGATGTACATTTTCTGAATCCAGATGATGAGGTGTATCGTCGAATTATCATGGCAGGAAAAGGATTTGCAGATGCGGACAATCAGGCACCGCTGTATCTACGTACCACCGAAGAAATGTTGGAGGAGTTCTCTTACCTTGGATCAAAAAAGGCCTATGAGGTAGTTGTGACAAATACCAATTTCATAGCGGATATGGTAGAAAAGATTTCTCCGGTTCGGCCAGACAAGTGTCCGCCGGTCATCGAAGATTCGGATAAGCAACTTCGGGATATTTGTTATAGTAGGGCCCACAGTATGTATGGCGAAAATCTTCCGGAGGTAGTAGTGGAACGATTGGAAAGAGAATTGAATTCCATCATTTCCAATGGATTCGCTGTAATGTACATCATTGCCCAGAAGTTGGTGTGGAAGTCGGTGGAAGACGGGTATCTGGTTGGCTCCCGTGGATCTGTAGGTTCCTCTTTTGTTGCTACTATGGCGGGGATTACAGAGGTGAATCCACTTAGCCCTCATTATTATTGTAAACATTGTCACTATAGTGATTTTGAATCACCGGAGGTTCGTAAGTACGCAGGAGGATGTGGCTGGGATATGCCGGATAAAAATTGTCCAAACTGTGGAGAACCTCTTGTAAAGGACGGTTTTGACATTCCATTTGAAACCTTCCTTGGATTTAAGGGGAATAAAGAGCCGGATATTGACCTGAACTTTTCCGGAGATTATCAGAGTAACGCCCATAAATATACGGAAGTTATTTTCGGAGATGGACAGACCTATCGTGCCGGCACCATTGGGACGTTGGCAGATAAGACCGCATATGGGTATGTGAAGAATTATTTTGAAGAGCGCGGTATGGGAAAACGAGGTTGCGAGATTGAGCGGCTTTCTGTAGGATGTACGGGTGTACGTCGAAGTACGGGACAACATCCGGGTGGTATTATCGTGTTGCCGATTGGACAGGATATTAATTCCTTTACTCCGGTACAACATCCGGCGAATGATATGACCACGGATATTGTCACCACCCATTTTGATTACCACTCCATTGACCATAACCTTTTGAAACTAGATATTCTGGGTCATGATGATCCTACCATGATTAAAATGTTGGAAGAGTTGGTAGAGCAGCTGACTGGTGAGAAATTTGTGGCAACGGATATTAAACTGGACGACCCTGGCGTGATGCAGCTTTTTGCAGATACCAGTTCACTTGGAATCACACCAGATGATATTGGAGGAATTCCGGTAGGATGCCTAGGAATTCCGGAGTTTGGAACGGACTTCGTTATTCAGATGGTGGTAGATACAAAACCAAAGACCTTGTCGGATTTGATTCGTATTTCAGGACTTTCCCATGGAACGGACGTATGGCTTAATAATGCTCAGACCTTGATTCAAGAAGGGAAAGCAACCATTTCAACTGCCATTTGTACCCGTGATGATATCATGACGTTCTTAATTAACAGTGGAATGGAAAGTGAACGGTCCTTTAAGATTATGGAAGCCGTTCGAAAAGGAACTGTGGCGAAAGGAAAATGTGGCAACTGGGATGAGTGGAAGGAAGATATGTTGGCTCACGGTATTCCGGATTGGTATGTCTGGTCCTGTGAGCAGATTAAGTACATGTTTCCCAAGGCTCATGCGGCAGCTTATGTTATGATGGCTTACCGTATTGCATACTGTAAGGTGTATTATCCGTTGGCATACTATGCAGCATACTTCAGTATCCGTGCAAGCGCATTTTCTTACGAACTCATGTGTCAGGGAAAAGAAAAATTAGAGTTCTATATTCGTGATTATAAGAAGAGAAGTGATTCTTTGTCCAATAAAGAGCAGGACACATTGAAGGATATGAAGCTGGTTCAAGAAATGTACGCCAGAGGATTTGAATTTCTTCCAATTGATATTTACAAGTCACAGGCAACCAAGTTCCAGATTGTAGATGGAAAACTTCTCCCACCGTTTAGCAGTATTGACGGTATGGGCGAGAAAGCGGCGGATGCAGTGGAGATGGCGGCGAAGAATGGTCCGTTCCTCTCAAAAGATGATTTCCGTCAGCGTACGAAAGTAAGCAAGACGGTCATAGATTTAATGGCTGATTTGGGCGTTCTTGGCGATATGCCGGAGAGCAACCAGTTATCCTTATTTGATTTTTAGGAGTTTGTCGATAAATAGACAAACTTCTTTTTTTTACCAATCATTTCCGAATGTTTTCTGCAATAGAATATATTAAAATATAAGACAGGCCCAATCTACTTCAGATAAAAATATTTAAGATACGACAGATAAAGTGCAGGACAAGCAGCAAATATTTTTAGATGATATGGAGGTTTTTCTTATGAACAAGAAAAAGACAGTGAGACCATTTGGGTTTCGCGACAAATTGGGTTACCTATTCGGTGACTTCGGAAATGATTTCACATTTATTTTATCATCCAGCTTCTTGCTGAAATTTTACACAGACGTAATGGGCATCGAGGCTTACATTGTGGGGATTGTCATGATGATTGCACGTATCGTGGATGCATTTACAGATGTGGCCATGGGGCGTATTTGTGACAAATCAAAACAGACCCCGGTTGGGAAGTTTAAACCATGGATTCGACGGATGTGCGGACCGGTTGCTATTTCCTCATTCCTAATCTATCAGAGTGCATTTGCAGGATGGTCCACACCGGCGAAAGTAGCATGGTTGGCGGTTACATATATCCTATGGGGATCTATTTTCTATACATCCATCAACATCCCGTATGGTTCCATGGCATCTGCAGTTTCGCCGGAAGCGGGGGACCGTCAATCACTTTCTACCTTTCGTTCTATGGGTGGGTTATTGGCAGGTGTGATTATAGGCGCAGGTGTGCCGATGTTGGCATATAGAGAAGATGCCGCAGGAAATCCAATCTTGGATGGGGGAAAATTCACAGTGATTGCAGGTGTATTTTCTGTTTTGGCAGTGGTATGTTATTTGCTTTGTTATTATCTTACGACAGAACGTGTAAAGGCAGAATCGGTTGTGAGGGAAGATGGCAAAAGCGATACTATCGTGGATTTGTTCAAACGGGCATTTACCAATCGCTCCTTGCTTTCCATTATAGCGGCTTCTATAGTGATGTTATTGTCACAACTTACCATGCAGCAAATGGCAGGATATGTATATCCGAACTTCTATAAGAGTGCCGAGGCTCAATCAGCTTCTACCATGTTTATGATGGCTGGGATGCTTGTGGCAGGAGCATTGGCAAAACCTCTGTCTACCAAGTTCGGAAAAGCAGAAGTGTCAGTCGTATCGAATGCCTTGGCGGTTGTGGTCAATGTGGTTTTATTCCTCGTCCGTCCGGAAAATGTGTGGGTGTATGCAGCATTCCAATTTGTGGCATGGCTGGGACTTGGAGTATTTACAATGGTATGTTGGGCACTCATCACCGACGTAATTGATGACATGGAAGTGAAAAATGGCGTTCGGGAAGATGGTTCGGTTTATGCACTGTATTCCTGGGCCCGAAAGCTTGGACAGGCGGCAAGTTCTGGTTTATCAGGGGCGTTATTGTCTATGATTGGATATTCGGAAGCAACTGCTTTTGACCCAGAAGTTACGGTTGGAATTTTCAATATTTCTGTGATTGTTCCGGCTATTGGATTTGCACTACTTGCAGCAATCCTCTGGTTCTGGTATCCTTTGCATAAAAAACAAGTAGATGAGAATATTACTATATTAAAAGCGAAACGTGGGGAATAAGGAGGTTTTATCTATTATGAGACAAATTATGAATTTTAATACGAAGTGGGCTTTTTCCAAAGAGGCGAAGGAAGTACCAAAGACAATGCGGTCAAGATGGTACTTCGTGAATTTGCCACATACTTGGAATAGTATTGATGGACAAGATGGGGATAACGATTATTTTCGAGGAACTGCATATTATGCAAAGGAATTGGATAAAAATGACCTTCCGAAAGCAGACCAGTATTATCTGGAAATCTGCGGTGCCAATTCTTCTGCAACCGTATACGCAAATGGAAAGGAAATCGCCAGTCATGATGGGGGATATTCCACATGGAGAGTGAATGTTACAGATGTGCTTACGGAGAAAACATTGTTTGTAATTGCAGTGGATAATGGAGTCAATGAAAGAGTTTATCCGCAAACTGCAGACTTTACCTTCTACGGTGGGCTTTATCGCGATGTGAACATTATTGCAGTAAATGAGTCTCATTTTGATTTGGACTACTATGGAGGTCCGGGTATTCAGGTAACTCCAGAAATTGTAGGAAAAGACGCTAAAGTAGAAGTGGAAGTGTATGTAACAAATAAAAAAGAGGAGCAGAGCTTTGCATACGCATTAAAAGATGCAGAAGGAAATGTGGTGGCAAAGACGATTTCTAAAGACACAAAAGTGGTTCTGGATATTCAGGATGTACATTTGTGGCATGGTAGAAAAGATCCTTACCTTTACACAGCAGAAGTGAAATTGGTTGCAGGAGAGGAAGTGCTTGACAACGTAGTAACACGCTTTGGATGCCGAACATTTCAAATTGATCCGGATAAGGGATTTATCTTAAATGGGGAAGAATATCCACTTCGAGGTGTTTCACGTCACCAAGATAGATGGGGAATTGGAAATGCCCTTCTTCCGGAGCATCACAGAGAGGATATGGATTTGATTTGCGAAGTGGGCGCAACTACTATTCGTTTGGCCCACTATCAACACGACCAATATTTCTATAACCTTTGTGATGAAAAAGGTATGGTAGTCTGGGCAGAGATTCCATATATTTCGGCTCATATGCCAACGGGTAGAGAAAACACCATTTCTCAGATGAAGGAACTGATTACACAGAATTACAACCATCCATCCATTGTGGTTTGGGGACTATCAAATGAAATCTCTATCAAAGGTTCTTCAGAAGATTTGGTGGACAATCACAAGGTGTTAAATGACCTGTGCCATGAGATGGATAAGACAAGACTTACTACCATCGCATGCGTATCTATGTGTGATATGGATGACCCATATGTGCAGATTCCAGATGTGGTATCCTACAACCATTACTTTGGCTGGTACGGAGGAGATACGTCCATGAATGGTCCGTGGTTTGATAAGTTCCACGAGAAGTTCCCAAATATTCCAATTGGTTGTAGTGAATACGGATGTGAAGCCTTGAACTGGCATACCTCAGACCCACAACAAGGAGATTATACAGAAGAGTATCAAGCATACTACCATGAAGAACTGATTAAACAGCTTTTTACCAGAAAATATCTGTGGGCAACCCATGTGTGGAACATGTTTGATTTTGGTGCAGATGCTAGAAACGAAGGTGGTGAAAACGGTCAGAACCACAAAGGGCTTATGACATTTGACCGTAAGTACAAAAAAGATTCCTTCTATGCTTACAAGGCATGGCTTTCTGATGAGCCATTCGTACACATTTGCGGAAAACGCTATGTAGACCGTGTAGAAGATGTGACAAAGGTTACAGTTTACTCTAATCAGCCAGAAGTGGAACTCTATGCAAATGGTGTAAGCCTTGGAAAACAGACAAGCGATGTGCATTTCTTCTATTTTGACGTGCCAAACAATGGAGAAACAGTCCTTACTGCAGTAGCAGGTGAATGCCAAGATGAAAGTCGAATCCGCAAGGTAGAAGTGTTTAATGAGAGCTACCGTTTGACAGAGAAAGGTGCAATTCTCAACTGGTTCGATATTCATGCACCAGAAGGATATTTCTCATTAAATGATAAGTTGTCCGATATCATGGCAGTTCCGGAAGGAAGGGAACTATTTATGCAGATGTTTAAGCAGATGACGGAAAATGCCAGCAGTGAAAGCATGATGGCAGGAACCGACTTCGGACCGGAACTTATGCAGATGATGGGAAGCTTTACCGTGCTTCGTATGTCCAGTATGATGGGGGCAGCTGGGATTAAGCCGACAAAAGAGCAACTTTTGGAATTTAATGGAGCACTTAATCAGATTAAGAAACCTGAATAAGGATAAAAAATTATATTTTCTTCAAATTAACGCTTTAAACTGAGAAAGTCTTGTGCTATAATTCTAATATTAAGTGGTACGAAAGGACGGACTATGCAATTATGGCAAATGATAACAAAAAGGTAATTATGCTTGGAAATGAAGCCATTGCCCGTGGAGCTTATGAAGCAGGGGTAAAAGTATCGGCTGCATATCCAGGAACACCTAGCACAGAGATTAGCGAACAGATAGTAAAATATAAAGATGATATTTATGCAGAATGGTCACCAAACGAAAAAGTGGCTACAGAGGTTGCTATAGGAGCCAGTGTTTCAGGGGTACGTGCAATGGCGTGTATGAAACATGTTGGACTTAATGTAGCGGCGGACCCGCTTTACACAGTATCTTACATGGGAGTCAATGGAGGTTTGGTTATCATCGTTGCTGATGATCCGGGACTTTACAGTTCTCAAAACGAACAGGATACACGTATGGTTGCAAGAGCTGCACAGGTTCCGGTATTAGAGCCATCTGACAGTATGGAAGCAAAAGAATTTATGAAGGTGGCTTACGAAATCAGTGAAAAATTTGACAGACCGGTGATTTTCCGTACTACAACCAGACTTGCACACTCACAAGGGTTGGTAGAACTTTACGACCGTGTGGAAGTGGAAGATAAGGAGTATGTAAAAGATATTCGTAAGACAGTTATGATGCCGGGGAATGCCAAGCTTCGCCATGTAGAGATTGAAAAACGTAATTTGGAATTAGCAGAAGCGGCAAATACTTTGGCTATCAACACTGTTGAAATGAACGATACAAAGATTGGTGTTATCACAAGTGGTATTCCATATCAATATGTAAAAGAGGCACTTCCAAATGCATCTGTACTAAAGCTTGGAATGGTAAACCCACTTCCGAAGAAACTGATTACAGAGTTTGCAGAAAAAGTTGATACACTCTACATTGTAGAAGAATTAGACCCAGTGATTGAAGAACAAGTGAAATCTTGGGGAATCAAAGCCATTGGAAAAGAGATTTTTACAGTGCAGGGTGAATACAGTGCCAATATGATTCGTAAGGCTATTTTAAAAGAAGAAGTAGATGTGAAAGCACCTGCAGCAGCACCAGGAAGACCACCGATTCTTTGTCCTGGATGTCCACACAGAAGTGTGTACTATGTGCTTAATAAACTGAAAATGCATGCAGCGGGAGATATCGGTTGTTATACATTGGGAGCAGTAGCACCTCTTAGTGTAGTGGATACCACCATTTGCATGGGCGCAAGTATTTCCAGTCTTCACGGAATGGAAAAGGCAAAAGGAAAGGACTACATAAAGAATTGGGTAGCAGTGATTGGTGATTCTACTTTCTTGCATACAGGTGTGAATTCACTGATGAACATGATTTATAACAAATCAACCGGTACGGTAATGATCCTTGACAATTCAACTACAGGTATGACAGGTCATCAAGACCATGCGGCAACTGGAAAAACATTACTTGGTGAGCCGACAAATGCCATTGATATTCCAGCCCTTTGCAAGGCTTTGGGTGTTAAACATGTTACAACAGTCAATGCATTTGATATTAAGACATTGGAAAAAGTAATCAAAGAGGAAGTGGCAAGAGATGAAGTGTCTGTCATTATCACAAAATCTCCTTGTGTACTTCTTGATAAATCAAAGAAACCTGTATACATTGCACATCCGGACAAATGTAAGAAATGCGGTATGTGTATGAAACCGGGTTGTCCTGCGATGACGAAGAAACCAGACGGAACAATCTATATTGATGATACCATGTGTACCGGCTGCGGACTTTGTGAAACCTTGTGTAAGTTTGATGCAATTGAGCTAGTAAAGGCAGGTGACAAATAATGGCAACAAAAAATATTATGATTGTTGGTGTGGGAGGACAAGGAACTCTTCTTACCAGTAGAATTTTAGGCGGTCTTGCAATTGCAGGGGGCTATGATGTGAAACTTTCTGAGGTGCACGGTATGGCACAGCGAGGGGGCAGTGTTGTTACATTTGTCCGCTATGGCGAAAAAGTGGCTGAGCCAATCGTAGAAGAAGGTCAGGCAGATGTCATTATTGCATTTGAAAGATTAGAAGCTCTGCGCTATGCCCATTTCCTCAAAAAAGATGGCGCTTTAATCATCAATGATTGGAGAATTGACCCGATGCCGGTGGTAATCGGTGCGGCAGAGTATCCGGACAATATTATTGAAAATCTTGCAAAAGAGCATAAAGTGTACTCTGTAAATGCGACAGAGGAAGCAAAGAAACTTGGAAATTCCAGAGTGTTTAACTTGATTGTGCTTGGGGTTGCAGCCCAGCATATGGATTTTGGAAAGGAAGAGTGGTACAAAGTGATTGAAAACACGGTGCCACCAAAGACTGTTGAGATCAATAAACAAGCATTTGAAGTGGGATATCAATTATAAAAACACGTAAAGGAGGACCTGAAACATGGCATGGGAAGAAAGATATTTTGACAAAAAAATGGAATGTATGAGCAGAGATGAAATGACAGCTCTGCAAAGCCAGAGACTGGTAAAACAAGTAGCAAATGTTTACAACAATGTAGCATTCTACAACAAGAAAATGAAAGAACTTGGAGTTGAACCGGGGGACATCAAAGGAATTGAAGATATTGATAAGCTTCCATTCACAACAAAAGAAGACTTGAGAGATAACTATCCATTTGGTCTTTTGGCAGTTCCGAAATCAAAAATTGCCAGAGTACAGGGTTCTTCAGGAACAACAGGAAAACTTACGCTTGCTTCTTACACACAATATGATGCAGAACTTTGGGGCGAATGCGTTGCAAGATGCCTTACTATGGCTGGTCTTACAGAAGAAGATATTATACATACATGTTATGGATATGGACTTTTTACAGGAGGTCTTGGCATTGACTTTGGTGCAAGAAAAATGGGTGCATTAGTGGTTCCTATGTCATCAGGAAATACACAAAGACAGATGATGTGTATGGAAGACTTTGGGGCAACGGCAATTGCATGTACACCTTCTTATGCACTTCATCTTGCAGAATCTCTTCGTGATGCAGGTGTTGTGGAAAGACTGAAATTAAAAGCAGGTATTCTGGGAGCAGAACCTTGGACGGTGGAAATGAGAGAGGAAATCGAAAGCATCTTAGGAATTAACTGCTTCGATATTTATGGATTATGTGAAATCTTAGGACCTGGTGTTGCTATGGAATGTATTCACCATAAAGGTTTACACGTACACGAAGACTATTTCTATCCGGAAATACTGAATCCTGCCACCAATGCTGCATGTGCTGATGGAGAAACAGGAGAACTTATATTTACCACATTGACAAAAGAGGGTATGCCTCTTATCCGATACAGAACAAAAGACTTAACAAGCATTGACCACTCTACCTGTGATTGCGGAAGAACCCTTCCTAGAATTTCTAAGTTCAAAGGAAGAACGGACGATATGAAAGTAATCCGCGGTGTCAATGTATTCCCAACACAAGTAGAAGCAGCGCTTCTTAGCCTTGGTGATGAAGTGGCACCACACTACATGATGATTGTAGATCGTGTCAACAACATGGACGTCCTCACTGTTATGGTTGAAGTAAATGAAAAATTCTTCTCTGACGAAATTCGTGCATTGGAAGGACTGAAGAATAAAGTTGCAGGTGTATTAAAACAGGCATTGGGTATTTCGGTTGTTGTAAAATTAGTTGAACCTAAGACCATTGCACGTAGTGAAGGAAAAGCAAAGCGTGTGATTGATAACCGCAATTTGAATTAAGGAGGATGGCAATATGACGATTAAACAATTATCTGTATTTTTGGAAAATAGAGAAGGACGCTTGGATGAAGTGCTTAAGACCCTTGGCGCAAACGACGTAAATATCGTAGCACTCAGTCTAGCCGATACAGCAGACTACGGGATGCTTCGTATGATTGTTTCAGACCCGGAAAAAGGAAAGGTAGTACTAAAAGAGGCTGGAATTACCTCTATGCTTACAGACGTTGTAGCACTTCGTGTACCACATGCTACAGGCTCCCTTAGCAAGGCCATGCATGAGATCGTACAGGCAGGAATCAACGTAGAATATATGTATGCATTTGCCAATGGCGCAGATGCTTCTGCAGTATTGAAATCGGATGACCCAACAAAGGTGGTTGAGGTTTTGAAAGCAAGCGGATTCGATGTTTGGACAGCAGATGAAGCATACCATGCAAATTGTTAAAGATTACCAGAAAAAGAGACCAAATTTTTGGTCTCTTTTTATTTACAACAGACGGAAGATGGGTTACAATAGGTGCTGTTGTACATAGATTGATGAGGGAAATAAGTTATGAATAAGATAAGGGATTTTTTACATAATATTACAAAAAAACAGTGGATTATAGCTGGTGGGGTGTTTGCAATTCTGGTAATCATGACAGCCACCGGTATTATTTTTTATCAGTATCAAAGAGAACTGCAGCAGGCTGCCAAAGAACTGGAAGAGAATAAACCGAAAGAGGAACTGGTGATTGAAACCATACAGGATGAACCGGAAACCATGGAAGTCATTGAGCAGAGCAGAAATATTTCTTTTTCCGGGACTTCTATTGAAAAAGATTTGAAAATCAAAATCGTAGATGAGTATGGGAAACTAATTTCCGGAGTTGCATTTAAGGTTTTTGTGGCACCGGAGGGCTTGGAACATAAGACAAAAGAGTACGTGGACGAGGATATGGATGGAATCATCCATATTACAGGAATTGCTGCAGGAAAGTATGTTGTCACTTTAGAAGAACAAGAACATTTTGTCATTGCCCAGAATCCAATTGTCATGGAAGTAAAGGCCAAGATTGAGTATCAAAAGGTAGACGTAACGGCAGAGGTAAAGAAGGAAAACGAAGTAAATACAAAGGTGGAGGACACAGGGAATAGCAAACCACAGGTGGAAAGACCTATCGAAAATACCCTTCCGTTTTTAGAAAGTACGGTATCCAGGGAATCGGTGGATAAGAAAAAAGTTTCTGTAGATAATTTTCCATCCGCTTTAAGTGAAGGAAAGCAGGAGGAAACATTTGGTGCCACGATAGTACAGGTTCCACAGTCGGTAACCCTTTATAGCCAAGGTGGAGAAAAATCAAAGAATTATTCCATTCAACCATATAGTATACAGACTCGTGATATAAGTATTCAAAATATTACATGGACCATTAGTGATGGGACAGTGGCAGCT
>JAZQBW010000026.1:0-22602 GCA_045545895.1 Faecalimonas sp. | reverse complement strand
CCAAGCGGTAAGGCACAGGACTTTGACTCCTGCAGTCGCTGGTTCGAATCCAGCTAGCCCAGGTATGGAGCATTAGCTCAGTCGGTAGAGCACTTGACTTTTAATCAAGTTGTCCGGGGTTCGAATCCCCGATGCTTCATTAAAACACTAACCGACGTGGTTGGTGTTTTTTAGTCAAAAATCTAGCGCGGTTAGTTAAAACTCGCGTGGTTACAAGAAAATATGCGGATGTGGCGGAACTGGCAGACGCGCTAGACTTAGGATCTAGTGGGAGACCGTGCAGGTTCGATTCCTGTCATCCGCACTAAAAGCCTCGAAACTTTAGAGTTTCGGGGCTTTTTCTTTACTTTATTCGTAGTGTCATGTTATACTGTTACTGTATGTGAAATGGATGAGTAGTGTACAGGCAAATGTTCACAGTTATTGGAGTGAGAGATGAAAACCAAAGTAGTAAACAAGAGATATGAAGAAGTCATGGCCATGTCAAAGGAGAAGCAGTTCAAGCCTTTGAGGCAGCATGTATTTTTTCGTATGCTTATGAAAATATTGTCTGCGTTCGATTTAAAAGCAGTGAATTTCAGATGTGAAAAGATTCGTATGGATTTATTAGAGAAAGAGGAACCATGTTTGGTGCTGATGAATCATTCCAGTTTCATTGATTTGGAGATTGCAGCCACCTTGCTTTCATCGAGAAGATTCAACATTGTTGCCACGTCGGATTCCTTTGTGGGAATTATGAAATGGGTGATGCGCCTGATTGGTTGTATTCCTACAAACAAGTTTGTGTCCGATGCGAATCTTGTGAGAAATATGGTCTATTGTGTAAAGAAATTGAAAAGCACAGTGGTTATGTATCCGGAGGCAAGCTATAGTTTTGATGGAACGGCGACTCCCCTTCCGGATAGTGTTGGAAGATGTATCAAGATGCTGGGAGTACCAGTTGTTATGATTCGTACATACGGAGCTTTTACAAGACAACCTTTGTATAATTGTCTGCGCAAACGAAAAGTAGATGTTCGGGCAGAAATGAAATACCTGCTTTCAGCAGAACAAGTAAAAACCATGGGCGCAAACCAAATTCAAGAGATTGTAAACCAAGAATTTTCGTTTGATAATTTCAAGTGGCAGCAGGAAAATGAAGTATGCGTAGATGATCCTGAAAGGGCAGAAGGTCTCAATCGAGTTCTCTATAAATGTCCTAATTGCAAGACGGAGGGGCAGATGGTTGGTGAAAAGGCCACCCTTGTTTGCAAGGAATGTGGAAAACAATATGAGTTGACTGAGTATGGATATATGAAAGCCGTAGAAGGAGAGACAGAATTTGACCATATTCCGGATTGGTACCGCTGGGAACGGGATTGTGTGAGAGAGGAAGTAGAGAATCACACGTATTTGCTGGATATTCCAGTGGACATTTGTCTGATGGTCAATATGAAAGCAATTTATCGTGTGGGTGAAGGGAATCTGAAGCATACTGCAGAGGGATTCCATTTGACAGGATGTGATGGACAATTAGATTATAGGCAGAAGCCAAGCGCTTCCTACAGTTTGTATTCCGATTATTTCTGGTATGAAATCGGAGATGTGATTTGTGTCGGAGACAATAAGGTATTGTATTATTGTTTTCCAAAGATAGAAAAGGATGTTGTAGCAAAGACAAGGCTTGCTACGGAAGAGATGTACAAGCTTGCTAGACAAAATAGAACAGGGGAGGGTAACCATGGAGTATAATTTAAAAACGGCGGTAGAGCAGATGAAGAATCATGAGGAGGCGGGGATGAATTACATTTATTCCAAGACCTACAATTATGTTTATCTGCGAGCAAAAAGTATATTACGAAGAGAGAGTGATGTTCAGCAGCTTCTACGGGAAGTATATTTGAAAATGCTGGATTCAGCCACAGAAATAGAAGTAGACAATCTGTATGAGTGGCTTGGAAAATGTGCTTATACTATGGGATGCGGCTATTATCGTAAAAAGAAAGCAAGAGAAGCAGATAATTTGGAGATAGATAAGAGTGAATTGCTGCAAGGAAAGATAATCAACGTGGAAGATACTACGGAAGTGATTGAAAAAAGTTTAGAGGAGCTTCCTGATCTATACCAGGCAACATTTTATGCATTCTACTATGATTATATGTCAGTGGATGAGATTGCCAAGGTCATGGATTGTAGTACGGGAATTATCTTAAACCGCTTGAATTATACAAGGAAATATATGATTAAGGCACTTGAGAACTATCATGAGGAAACAAAGGTGAAGGTTTCTTTTACCGTGGAAGCAGTATGCACTGCACTTCGCAAGTGGTCGGTAGATCATTGCCTGGGAATGACAACAGCACAGACTGTGTATGGAGATATTTGTAAGAGTGTAAATATTCAGTCGACGGCCATCTATCTGGAGGGAAAAGAATTTGCAGGCGTGAATAATACGGTGGTATATCACAAACCGGATGATTTAGAGCCACTTCAGGAGCAGTTTGAATTGTATGACAAGAAGACAGGCGTTGACAAAAAAATAATTGGAATTGTAGCAGGTGTAGTGATAGTGGTGGCTGCAGTGGTCCTGGCTTGTATCTTGCTGCTCGGTTCGGGAGACGATAAAAAAGAGAAATCAGAATTGCCAAATAAGGTGGAAGAACAGCAAGAAGAACCGAAAGCAGAGCCACAAGAGGAAGAACAAGTTCAAGAGGAGCAGGAGCCTGTTTTTGATACCCAGGATTATATATTCCCAGATAGTGCAACGAGAAAATTGACATTGGATGAAATCAAAGGTCATACAAAAGAAGAATTGCGTTTGGGAAGAAATGAGATTTATGCCAGACATGGTATGATTTTTGGAGTAGAAGATTTGGACCAATACTTTTTGTCTAAATCATGGTATACACCAAGTGTTCCTGGAGAGGAATTTTATGACAGGGTTGAAATGAGTTTGATTGAAGAAGAAAATGTTTCACTGATTCGACAAGTGGAATCTCAGATGTAAGGAAAATGGAGGAGAATGCATTGCGTTTTCCTCTTTTGTTTTGGGAATAAGAAAAAGTCAGAAAAATTAAATAAATTTCTAAAAGTGTATTGACAAAATGAAAAATAATGTTATAATGACAGTATAAACAAGAGAAAAAAGGAAACGTTCAAAAAAATAAAATAAAATTCGACCCTCTATCGTTTTCTCTATTTCTTGTTTGAAAAGTTCTTCTAATATCGGAAAGAAGAAGAACAAAAAGACATAGGAGGTACAGACCACCAAAAACGTAAGTTAAAAACTTAAAAATCTGTAGAAAAAGAGGTTAAGTAAATGACAGAACCAGCAATGTAAGCAGGAGTATCGATTGAAAATAATTGATACTCCTTATTACTGTGTTTATTTATGCGGAAGATGGGGCGCTAGACGTCCAGTGGACGTCTGCTCAGCGCCGACCGAAGCGGAGCGGAGACTTTGAACTCTGGATTCAAATGACCCTCCCGCTTCTGAAAAAAAGGCCCAGACGATTGTGATCGTCTGGGCTTTTTTCGCAATGCGGAAGATGGGATTTGAACCCACACAAGGAAACCCTCACTAGAACCTGAATCTAGCGCGTCTGCCGTTCCGCCACTTCCGCTCGACAAAGGTAATTTTATCACAGAAAATGATGAATCGCAAGTAAAAATGTGATAATATATATGCAAGAAATAAATTAGGAGGTTACATGAACGAAAAGTTAAAATTAAAGTTATCAAAAATTTTACTTTTATCATTGAAAATTGGAATAGGAGCAAGTGCAGCTTATTTTGTAGCAGAGGCACTGGGGCTTGATTTTGCATCTTCGGCAGGGATTATTACCTTGTTGACTCTGCAAACTACAAAATGGGAAACCTTTCGGTTATCCATCCGAAGACTGCTTACCTTTTTCTTTACCTTTGGTTTGTGTTGGACGCTATACTATGTCCTGCATACTTCTTGGATTGACTACGGTATTTACCTCTTCTTCTTAGTGTTTTTGTGCGAATTTCTGGGATGGAGAAGTGCTATTTCAGTAAATGCGGTCATTGCAACTCATTTTCTGTCCACCCATAATTTTACGATGGAGTTTATGATGAATGAACTGTTGTTGGTGGTGATAGGAATTGCCATCGCAATTGTATTGAATCTCTTTCATATCAATAATGCTCATGAAATAGGGATCATTAAGAGTATGCGCCATGTGGAGCACCAGATGAAGCAGATACTGATAGAATTGTCTGGATACCTTAAGCATAAGTCTATGGGGCAACATGTGTGGGACGATATAGTAAAGTTAGAGGATGAACTTGGAAAATTTTTAGATATGGCACACGAATATCAGAATAATACCTTTGTATCTCATCCGGAATACTATATCAATTATTTTCGTATGAGACGTGAGCAATGTGGAGCACTTCATAATCTGCATAAAGAAATGCGTCGCATCAGTAATCTTCCCAAACAGGCGGAAATCGTCTCTGATTACATTCTTAATATGTGTCAGCATGTAACAGAGATGAATGATCCGCAAAAGCAGATTGCTCAATTGGAAGAAGTGACGGATAATATGAAGAATCAGCCTCTTCCGGAAACAACAGAGGAGTTTGAGAGTAGGGCGCTATTGTACCATGTGCTTATGGAATTGGAAGACTTTCTTCTATATAAAAAGAGATTTGTTGAGTCCATTGATGAAGACCAGTTTCGAGTTTATTGGAAACGTGAGATTGAAGGGAAATAAAAAAGAGTTCAAAAGAACTCTTTTTTTGTTAGAATTATTTGCATGTTCCACATCCCAAGGAACATCCGGTTGGTGTTCCGGCGCATCCTCCCATGGCTGTTTCTCGAAGTTCAAAAGGAAGACTTCTTCCCACATGGAGCATGGCCTCAGCCATTTCGTCAAAAGGAATATGGTGGTGGATGCCACTCAGCACCAATTCGGCAGAAGTAAGTGCATTAGCAACACCCATGGCATTTCTGCTTTGGCATGGGGATTCCACAAGTCCTGCAATTGGATCGCACACCAGTCCAAGCAGGTTGGATAATGCAAATGTGGCAGCCTGTAGGCACATTTCAGGGGTTCCACCCATCATTTCTACAATGGCACTTGCTGCCATAGCGCTTGCGGCTCCTACTTCTGCTTGGCAGCCAGCTTCAGCTCCGGCAACGGAGGCATTTCTCATAAGAAGATAGCCAATTGCACTGGCATTTAAAAGTCCCTTATATAATGTCTCGTCAGATAGATTGTGTTCATCACGAAGGGCTAGGAGTACGCCTGGAAGTACACCGGCAGAACCAGCAGTTGGTGCGGCCACGATGAGCCCCATAGATGCATTGACCTCCAATACAGCCATGCTATATGCAATTGCCTTGGAAAGAACAGGACCACAGATATTTTTCCCCTGGGCCGCATGGTCAGATACCTTCTTTGCTTCACCACCAATGAGACCACCAATCGATTTGATAGGCTGGTCAATAGGTTTGTGTGCCGCATTTTTCATGATGTTTAATGCGGTTTCTAATTTTTTTGTTACAGCTTCTTCTGTGAGATGTGTATTAGTGGTTTCTCTCAGTTTCATGATGTCAGAGATATGAAGCGATTCTTCATGACATCTCTTCAATAATTCTTGCCCAGTATAAAAATCCATGTTGTTCCTCCTATATCTGAATTAGCATTAAGTTTGCTACATTTTCATTTGTGTGAATGCGGTCGAGTACCTGGGATGGAATGGCTTCGTCTGACTCTACGACGGTATATGCAGTTGCACCCTTGTCTTCGCGGAACAGACGCATAAATGCAATGTTTACATTTTGTTCGCTGAGTGCTTGGGTAATGTGAGCAACCACGCCCGGTTTATCTAATTGTTTCACAATCAATGTACTATACTCACCTGTAAATTCCACATCAATGCCATCAATGCGGACAATTTTCATTTTGCCACCACCGATGGACTCGCCGCGAACGGACATTTTGCGTCCTGTCACTCCCACGATATCAATGTCGGCTGTGTTTGGGTGGTTTGTCACAGTCTGTTCGTCAATGACAAAACTATAATCAACCCTCATTTCTTTTGCGTGAGTGAATGCATCTCGGATTCGTTCATCGTGAGTGTCAAATCCCAAAATGCCACCGAGAAGAGCTCGGTCGGTGCCGTGACCTTGATAGGTTTTTGCAAAAGAACCATAGAGAGTAAATGTTACACCTTTGATTTCTTCTGAAAATAGGTTGCGAGCCATAAGGGCGATGGATACGGCACCGGCTGTATGTGAACTGGACGGACCAATCATGTTTGGTCCGATTACATCAAATATACTTAGAAAATTCATGTAGATTTTCCCCCTGTATTTTCGTTTTTTTTAGTATACCAAAAATATAGTAAAAAATAAACATAATAGAATAAAGCTTCTTGACAGTGTTGTGGGAAAGATTATAATAGAACTACTAACTCGTAAGTTACTAACTCATGAGTTAGTAGTTTTGATTTAGAGAAATGTATGAGGGAAAATACCATGCGAATACAAGGATTACAAAAGTTAACATTATTGGATTTTCCGGAGAGGGTAGCCTGTACAGTTTTTTTTGCGGGATGCAATTTTCGGTGTCCGTTTTGCCATAATGCATCACTTGTGGTGGATATTCCATCGGAAGGCGATTTGACAGAAGAAGAATTTTTTTCTTTTCTGAAAAAACGTCAAGGTATTTTGGACGGAGTGTGTGTTACCGGTGGAGAACCATTATTGCAACCAGGTATTGAAGAGTTCATTAGGAAAATAAAAGAGTTGGGATATGCTGTGAAGCTGGACACAAATGGAAGTTTTCCTGAGAAATTGAAATTTCTTGTAGAAAAAGGTCTTGTGGATTATGTGGCTATGGATATTAAAAATTGCCCAGAAGATTATGAGTTGACTGCAGGAGTACCGAATTTAGATATTTCTTCTATTATAGAAAGTGTGGCTTATTTGAAAGAAGGCCATGTGCCATATGAGTTCCGCACTACAGTTGTGAAGAATTATCATATAAAAGAGAGTTTTGAAAAAATAGGCCAGTGGATTCAGGGGACAGAAAAATATTTCTTGCAAAATTTTGTGGATTCGGGAGATTTGATTGGAAAAGACACAAAAGGGTGCAGCGAGGAAGAAATGAAGGAGTTTCTGCAAATAGTACACAAGTATGTACCAAATGTGAAAATAAGAGGAATTTAACGAGATGTTGTGCTTTTGATGAGAAAAACACAACATCTTGTTGTTTTTGGTATTGACGGACACTATTTATAGTGTTACAATGTACGAGCAGACCCTAAATAGGCAGGAAATGGAAAAGAGTACGGAGGAGAAGGAAATGTATCAGGTAAAGAAGAGAGATGGTAAAATTGCAGACTTCAACTTATCAAAGATTGCAGCAGCCATTACAAAAGCATTTGAAGCACAAGAATTAGCTACACATCCAGATATTATCGATATGTTAGCTTTAAAAGTAACAGCAGATTTCATGACAAAGATTAAAGATGGATTTGTACGTGTGGAAGATATCCAGGACAGCGTAGAATCAGTACTGATTCAAGCTGGCTACAGCGAAGTGGCAAAAGGATATATCTTATATCGTAAGCAACGTGAAAAGATTCGTAACATGAAATCTACAGTACTTGATTATAAGGAAATTGTGGATAACTATGTAAATGTTAACGACTGGCGTGTAAAAGAGAACTCTACAGTAACATATTCTGTAGGAGGACTTATTTTAAGTAACTCTGGAGCGATTACAGCAAACTATTGGCTTTCAGAAATCTATGATGAAGAAATCAGTAACGCCCATAGAAATGCAGATATTCATATTCATGACCTTTCTATGCTCACAGGATACTGTGCAGGTTGGTCTTTAAAACAATTGATTCAAGAAGGTCTTGGCGGTGTACCTGGAAAGATTACATCCGCACCGGCGAAACATTTATCTACCTTATGTAACCAGATGGTAAACTTCCTTGGAATCATGCAGAATGAATGGGCAGGAGCGCAGGCTTTCTCATCTTTTGATACATACCTTGCACCATTTGTAAAAGTAGATAACCTTACATATGAACAAGTGAAAAAATGCATCGAATCATTTGTATATGGTGTCAATACACCAAGTAGATGGGGAACACAATCACCATTTACCAACATCACCCTTGACTGGACAGTGCCAAATGACTTGGCAGAACTTCCATGTATCATCGGTGGAAAAGAAGTAGATTTCAAATACAAAGATTGTAAGAAAGAAATGGATATGGTTAACAAAGCATTCCTTGAAATTATGATTGAAGGTGATGCAAACGGACGTGGATTCCAATATCCAATTCCGACATACTCTATTACAAGAGATTTCGACTGGTCAGACACAGAAAACAACCGTCTGTTATTCGAAATGACAGCAAAATATGGAACACCATATTTCTCAAATTATATCAACAGCGATATGGAACCAAGTGATGTACGAAGCATGTGCTGCCGTTTGCGCCTTGACCTTCGTGAACTTCGTAAGAAATCCGGTGGTTTCTTCGGTAGTGGAGAAAGCACAGGTTCTGTAGGAGTTGTAACAATCAATCTTCCGAGAATCGCTTACCTTGCTAATGATGAGGCAGAATTCTATAAGAGATTAGACAGATTAATGGACATTTCTGCTCGTTCATTAAGCATTAAACGTCATATTATTACGAAGCTATTGGATGAAGGTTTATATCCATATACAAAGAAATATCTTGGAACATTTGCAAACCACTTCTCGACTATTGGTTTGGTTGGTATGAACGAAGCGGGTCTTAATGCAAAATGGCTTCAAGCAGATATGACTCATGAAAAGACACAAGAGTTCGCTAAAGATGTACTTAATCACATGAGAGAAAGACTTTCTGATTATCAAGAACTTTACGGAGATCTTTATAATTTGGAAGCAACACCGGCGGAATCTACAACCTATCGTCTTGCAAAACACGATAGAAAGCAGTTCCCAGAGATTATTACAGCTTCAGAAAATGGTACACCATATTATACAAACAGCTCGCACCTTCCAGTAAGCTACACAGCTGATATTTTTGAAGCACTTGATATCCAAGATGAATTACAGACCTTGTATACATCAGGTACCGTATTCCATGCTTTCTTAGGAGAAAAACTTCCAGACTGGAAAGCAGCAGCCAACCTTGTTCGCAAGATTGCAGAGAATTATAGACTGCCATATTATACAATGTCTCCAACATATTCTATCTGTAAGGATCATGGTTACTTAACAGGTGAGCAATATACATGTCCACATTGTGGCAATGAGACAGAAGTATACAGCCGTATTACAGGTTACTATCGTCCAGTAAAGAACTGGAATGATGGTAAGGCACAGGAATTCAAAGAAAGAAAAGTTTATGATATCAGTAATTCTGTGTTAAAGCCACGTACTATGGCAGCAGCAGAAGTTATGACAGCGGCAGGCGTGACAGACGAAGAAACAAAGACATTCCTTTTTACCACAAAGACATGTCCAAACTGTAGAATTGTAGGAATGCACTTGGATGAAGCAAATATCGAATACGAAAAAGTAGATGCAGATGAAGCTCCGGATTTAGTTGAAAAATACGGCATCAGACAGGCGCCAACTTTGGTTGTAGTGAAGGATGGCAAAGCTGAAACCTATGCAAATGCTTCCAATATTATTGGATATATTGCAGAAAACTAAAGAATAAGACAATAGTAAAAAGCGATGAGGTCATTAAGACTCATCGCTTTTATATATTGAAGGCATTTTGAGGTTGAAAACTGCCGAATAATGGGTTGAAATGAAAGTGTCAGATAGTCGCGCGAATAATAATCAAATCTAAAGTGGTCGAATTCGACCACTTTAAAATGAAAGAGGGGTTACGTTCATTTGTGTTGAGTGTTTCTGAATGGGTTGCAAAAACAATTATTTAATACCAAGTACAGATTTTTATAATGACTTAAAATGGTTGGCGTTTGCAGAGGAAGCAGATGTTTTAAATGAAGCAACACAAATTCAACTTGCAGAAATAAATCGTTGACGAATTTCTAAACCAATATTATAATACAGGTATGTGTAAAAGCTTTGACGGAACAAGTAACTACTTAGAAATATCCAGAGAGAGAAGCATATGCTGGAAGCTTCTTATATGAAAGAGTAGCGAAGACCACTCCCGAGCTGTGCGCGACATAAGCGTTACCGTAATTCTGCGTTAAAGAAAATGAGTGAAATATTAAGGTGGAACCGTGTGTTAGATATGACGCACCCTTAAGCAATATTATTTATTGTCTAAGGGTGTTTTTTTGTTCAACAATTTGAGCGTCATTTGCATGTTTGGATAAAAATGGCTGTTTACAGACAGGTTTATCCGAATGTGCAAAAAGATGGGCAAATGCCCATCAAACCTCAGACAAGTGACACGTAAGTGGCAGTTAGCCTTGGAAAAGGCGGTCTGAGGTCTGACGGTCATAAGAATATAATTTATAAAAACAGGAGGAAAACAAAATGAAAGTAACATTAAAAGACGGTTCAAGCATGGAATTTGAAAATGGCGTTTCCGTACTTGAGGTCGCAAAAACAATCAGCGAAGGTCTTGCAAGAGCAGCCTGCGCAGCAAAAGTAAACGGAGAAGTAGTAGATTTAAGAACTGAATTAGATGGAGACTGCGAGTTGGAAATCCTTACCGCAAAAGATGCAGATGGTCTTAGAGTGCTTAGACATACAGCATCTCACGTTATGGCTCAGGCAGTAAAGAGATTATACCCAGATACAAAATTAGCAATCGGACCAGCTATCGATGACGGTTTCTACTATGATTTTGATAGAGAGGCACCATTCTCTGCAGAAGAACTTTCTGACATTGAAAAAGAGATGAAGAAGATTGTAAAAGAAAATATCAAGTTAGAGAGATTTGAACTTCCAAGAGAAGAAGCAATTCAATTTATGGAAGACAAAGGAGAGCCATACAAAGTGGAACTGATTCAGGACCTTCCAGAAGATGCTGTGATTTCTTTCTACAAGCAAGGTGATTTTGTAGACCTTTGTGCAGGTCCACACCTTATGGGTACGAAAGCCGTAAAGGCATTCAAATGTATTTCATCTTCTATGGCGTACTGGAGAGGAGATTCCAATAAAGCGCAACTACAACGTATCTATGCAACTGCGTATGACAATAAAGAAGATTTGGCAGCGCACATGGAACGTTTGGAAGATATTAAAAAACGTGATCACAACAGACTTGGCCGTGAAATGGAACTTTTTGCAACAGTAGATGTAATTGGCCAAGGACTTCCACTCATGCTTCCAAATGGTACCAAGATGATTATGAAGCTTCAAAGATGGATTGAAGATTTGGAAGACAAAGAATGGGGTTATGTAAGAACGAAAACTCCACTTATGGCGAAATCTGATTTGTATAAAATCTCAGGACACTGGGATCATTACAAAGACGGAATGTTCGTACTTGGGGATGAAGAAGTAGATAAAGAAGTATTTGCACTTCGTCCAATGACATGTCCATTCCAATACTACGTATACAAAAATTCACAGAAATCATACAGAGACCTTCCTTACAGAATGGGTGAAACATCTACCTTATTCCGTAACGAAGATTCTGGTGAAATGCATGGACTTACACGTGTTCGTCAGTTTACAATCTCAGAAGGACACAATGTAATTCGTCCGGATCAGGCAGAAGAAGAGTTACAAAACTGCTTGAACCTTGCGATTCATATTTTGACTACATTGGGATTACAAGATGATGTAACATATCGTTTGTCAAAATGGGATCCGGAAAACAAAGCAAAATACCTTGGGGATGAAGAATATTGGGAGAGCACACAAGATGCACTTCGTCAAATCTTGGTTGAAAAAGGAATCAACTTTACGGAAGCAGACGGCGAAGCAGCATTCTATGGTCCTAAGATTGATATTCAAGCGAAGAATGTATATGGTAAAGAAGATACCATGATTACAATTCAATTAGACTGTGCAATTGCAGAAAAATTTGATATGTACTACATTGACCAAAATGGTGCAAAGGTGCGTCCATACATTATCCACAGAACATCACTTGGATGCTATGAAAGAACACTTGCATGGTTAATTGAAAAGTACGCCGGCAAATTCCCAACATGGTTATGTCCGGAACAAGTACGTATCTTACCAATTTCCGAAAAATATTCAGAATATGCAGAAAAAGTTCGCAAAGAATTAGCACTGAATGGTGTTGATGTAACAGTTGACAATCGTTCAGAAAAGATTGGTTACAAGATTCGCGACGCAAGACTTTCAAGACTTCCATATATGTTGATTGTAGGCGAAAAAGAAGAAGCAGAGGGCTTAGTATCCGTAAGAAGCCGTTTTGCAGGAGATGAAGGTCAGAAATCAATTGACGCATTTGTAGACCAAATCTGCAAAGAAATTCGCACGAAAGAAATTCGTAAGGAAGAAATGCAAGAAGAAAAATAGGAGAGCAGGCAATTATGGCAAAGAAAGAAAATAAAACAAATGCCATGCGGATTCTGGAAACATTGAAGATTTCATATGAGATGTGCGCCTATGAGTGCGAAGACTTCATAGATGGAGTTCACCTGGCAGAAATGCTTTCATTGCCGTATGAGCAAGTCTATAAAACATTGGTGACCGTAGGAAAAAGCAAGAACCACTATGTGTTTGTGATTCCGGTTGCAGAGGAGATTGACTTCAAAAAGGCTGCCAGAGTGCTAGGTGAAAAGTCACTGGAAATGTTGCCGCTCAAAGATTTGACAGCCGTGACTGGCTACATCCGAGGTGGTTGTACGTCCATTGGGATGAAGAAGAAATTTAGAACAGTAATCCAAGAGGATGCAGAAAGTTTGGAAAGAATTGCTGTCAGTGGCGGAAGAAGAGGGCTTCAATTATTCTTAAAGCCGGGTGATTTGAAACGGGCTGCAGAAGCAGAATATGCAGATGTGACAATGGAAAACGCGTAAAATGAGGACGTAGTCGTTGACTACGTCCTTATCTGCATTTGAGAGCCCCAAAGTCATACCCTGTTGTTTATGAAAGCACACCCTCTAAGTAATGAGAAATAGAACGTTTTATATTTCCTTCAAAATCAGTCTGTCCATTTGTCATCGCCCACTCGAACACATTTCCAATCACAAGCATACGAATATCTGTTACAATTTCTGGAACACTTAGTTTTAAACTGATTGCATTTGCTGCCACAGCCTTTTCTAAATAGTGTTGCACAGTCACTATTGGATACGGCCTTTCTGTTCGAATGGTTGGATTCAGTGCTTGATTATGTGGTGTATAATATCCGGCAATAAATTCTACGCCAAGTGTGCGGCAGTATTTAGCATAATTTAGATATACGCCAACAATTGCATTCTTAGCCTCTTCAATATTCCTTGGCACCTCTAATAAGCCAGAATCCATACTTGGTTGGTCTTCTATATAATAAGAAAGTAAATCATCTTTTGTTTTAAAGTGATGATAAAAACTTCCGTTGGAAACTCCCGCTTCTTCACATATATTTTTAATCGAAAGATTTTCATAGCCATTTTTTTGTAAGATTCTTTTTGCGGCTTGAAAGATTCGCTCTTTGGTTTCTTTTGATTTCAATTGTTGTTTGGAAAGTTCTGTTATTTTTGGCATGCAAATATTCCTCCAAAAGATTCACTATTGGAATTATAGCATGCAATCCATAAAAAAACAAGAAAACAGAGTACACTCTGAATTGCAATCACTGAAATCTTCCTATATAATAGAAAGCAGGATTTACGAAAGGAAAATATAACATGGATATTATTCAAAAACTAACTCAAGAACTGGAAGTGCAAAGATGGCAGGTAGAGGCAGCGGTGAACCTTATTGATGAAGGAAACACTATCCCATTTATTTCCAGATATCGTAAAGAAGTGACTGGTTCACTCAATGATGAACAATTAAGAAAGTTATATGAAAGATTACAGTACCTTCGCAATCTGGAAGAGAAGAAAGAGCAGGTACTGAGAGCCATAGAAGAGCAAGGAAAATTAACAGAAGAGCTTCGGGCGCAGATTCTGGCAGCAGAAACATTGGTTGTGGTAGAAGACTTGTATCGACCATACCGTCCAAAACGTAGAACGAGAGCGACCATTGCCAAAGAAAAAGGATTGGAACCATTGGCTGCACTCATTATGTTACAGAAAACAGAGGTGTCGTTGGAAGAAGCAGCGGCGGAATACATTTCTGAAGAAAAGGAAGTGGCTTCTGCAGAGGAGGCGATTGCAGGTGCAATGGACATCATCGCTGAGTATATTTCAGATGAAGCAGATTACCGTATCTATATTCGTGATTTAACAACGAAACAAGGAAAGATTGTTTCAGTTGCAAAAGACCCGGAAGCGCAATCAGTATATGAGATGTACTACGAGTTTGAAGAACCAATCACCAAACTTGCAGGACATCGAATTTTAGCATTAAACCGTGGAGAAAAAGAAAAATTCTTAACCGTAAAGGTGGAAGCGCCGGAAGAAAAAGTTCTGGGGTACTTGGAAAAGCAGACAATTATCAATGATAATCCATACACAACTCCTGTATTAAAAGAAGTTGTGGCAGATAGTTATAAAAGATTAATTGAGCCAGCAATTGAACGTGAAATTCGAAATGATTTAACGGAAAAGGCAGAAGACGGCGCAATTGAAGTGTTCGGCAAGAACTTGGAACAGCTTCTCATGCAACCTCCGATTGTGGGACAAACAGTCCTCGGCTGGGACCCTGCTTTCCGTACCGGTTGTAAATTGGCAGTGGTTGACCCCACAGGAAAAGTATTGGATACAACCGTTATTTATCCGACGGCACCTACCACACCGCAAAAGATTGCAGCAGCAAAAGATACTTTGAAAAAATTGATTCGAAAATATGGCATTACATTGTTCTCAGTAGGAAATGGTACAGCATCTCGTGAATCAGAACAGATTATTGTGGAACTGTTCAAAGAGATTCCGGAAAAAGTGCAGTATATCATCACAAACGAGGCAGGTGCTTCCGTATACTCCGCAAGTAAGCTTGCGACAGAAGAGTTTCCGAACTTTGATGTAGGACAGAGAAGTGCCGCATCCATTGCAAGACGACTGCAAGACCCATTGGCTGAGCTTGTAAAGATTGATCCAAAATCAATTGGTGTGGGTCAATACCAACACGACATGAATCAGAAGAAGCTTAGCGAAGCATTATCAGGTGTGGTAGAAGATTCTGTGAATAAAGTAGGGGTAGATTTAAACACTGCATCTGCACCACTACTTGCCTATATTTCAGGTGTTTCAGGAACCATTGCAAAAAATATCGTGGCTTATCGTGAAGAAAACGGTAGCTTCAAAGATAGAAAAGAGCTCTTGAAGGTTGCCAAGCTTGGGCCAAAAGCATATGAACAGTGTGCAGGATTCATGCGTATCCAGGGAGGCACAAATCCATTGGATGGAACAAGCGTGCATCCAGAAAGCTACGAAGCAGCAGAAAAGTTATTGGAGAAACAAGGATTTACAGTACTTGATATTGCAGGTGGAAATTTAAAAGGCCTCTCAAAGACGATTAAAGATTATGCAAAGCTTGCAGAGGAACTGGGTATCGGTGAAATCACACTTCGTGATATCGTAAAAGAATTAGAAAAACCGGCACGTGACCCTCGTGATGAGATGCCAAAACCAATCCTTCGTACCGATGTGTTGGAAATGAAAGATTTGACAGAAGGAATGATTCTAAAAGGAACTGTTCGTAACGTGATTGATTTTGGTGTCTTTGTAGATATCGGAGTACACCAAGATGGACTTGTTCACATTTCGCAAATCACAGATAAGAAGTTTATTAAGCATCCATTGGAAGTTGTTAGCGTGGGTGATATTGTGGAAGTAAAAGTTATGAGCGTGGATTTGCAGAAGAAACGAATTCAGTTGACCATGAAAATCTAATTAGTTATAATAACATCAAACAAATACAAAAATCTTCGGGGCGGGGTGAGATTCCCCACCGGCGGTAAAGTCCGCGACCCACATCATGTGGTTGAACCGGTGTAATTCCGGTACCGACAGTAAAGTCTGGATGGGAGGAGAAATATATGAACACAAAAAAGAAAATGACAACCAAAATGATTACCCAAATCGGAATGCTAGGTGCCATCGCAACAGTGCTCATGCTGTTTGAGATACCACTACCTTTTGCACCAAGTTTTTACGAGATTGATTTTAGCGAAGTGCCAGTGTTAATTGGCTGTTTTTCCATGGGGCCGTTAGCAGGAGCGCTGATAGAACTGGTAAAAATTATTTTGAACTTTGTAATTAATGGGACAATGACTGCAGGTGTAGGTGAGGTTGCAAATTTTATCATCGGATGTTCTCTATGTGTTCCGGCAGGTATTATTTACAAAAAAAATAAAACAAAAAAAGGTGCTGTGCTCGGTTTGCTGGTAGGAACTATGTTCATGACAACACTGGGTTGTTTTGTAAACGCGTATATTTTACTGCCGACCTATGCTGCGGCATTTCAAATACCGATCGAAGGGTTGATAGAGATGGGGACAGCGGTAAATGGGAATATCCATAGCCTATTTACCTTTGTTATGTTTGCGGTTGTTCCGTTTAATTTGTTAAAAGGGGTGTTGGATTCCATTATTGTAATGGCAGTTTATAAAAAAATCAGCCCAATTTTAAAATTGAATCATTAACAAAATTACAATGCTGTGCTATAATATCTTATCGCACAGCATTATTTTGTAAAAATTGGAGGAAATAAGATGTCTGTAAAATTCACAGTAAGGATGACGGAAAAATATATGTACGACTTCTTTCTATATAATGCGTACACAAGTATAAGTGGGCTGTTAGGTCCATTTCTAGGAGTGGTTGCCCTGATGATGGCAATAAATTCATATTTGGACAGTGGTTTTACAGCTGCAATGCCAGGCCTCTTGGTTGCTATTCTGTTTTTGATCATTAGTCCGGTGCAACTAAAATCAAGAGCAAAGATGCAAGTACAACAGTCGGAAATGTTTAAAAAGCCACTGGAGTATGAATTCAATGAGACAGGGGTTGTGGTTAGACAAGATGATTTGGAAGCGGTAAACGAATGGAGTGACTTTGCAAAAGCAGTCAGCACACAAAAAAGTGTGATTCTATACTTGAATAGGGTACGAGCACTTATTTTCCCGAAAGAATGTATGGGAGAGCAATATGAGGAAGTGTTGAAATTAATTCACACACATATGCCTCCTTCGAAAGTGAAGATTAGACATATTCATTAGATAGAGGTCAAATTATTATGATGATTGAAACTAGAAGTGCAAAAGAGACATACCAGTTAGGTGTGGAGATAGGGAAGAAAGCATCCAAAGGACAGGTTTACACAATGGTAGGAGACCTAGGAGTGGGGAAAACAGTATTTACCCAAGGAATGGCAAATGGATTAGAGATTGCAGAACCAATCAATAGTCCGACCTTCACAATTGTGCAAGTCTATGATGAAGGGCGCTTGCCATTTTATCATTTTGATGTATATCGTATTGGGGATATCACGGAAATGGATGAAATTGGATTTGAGGACTATATTTATGGAGAGGGTGTCGCTCTAATCGAGTGGGCGAACTTGATAGAAGAGATTCTTCCCACAAATTGTATCCAGATTACTATCGAAAAAGATTTGGAACAAGGCTTTGATTATAGAAAAATTACGATAGAAGAGAGGGAGGCATAATATGCGAATCTTAGCATTAGACAGTTCCGGGCTTGTGGCGACAGTTGCGATTTTGGAAGATGAACAGACTGTTGCGGAGTATACGGTGAATTACAAAAAGACACATTCGCAGACACTCCTTCCAATGTTGGATGAGATTGTAAAGATGACAGAGTTTGACTTGTCTACAATTGATGCAATTGCAGTGTCAGGGGGACCAGGGTCGTTTACCGGTCTTCGAATTGGGGCGGCAACGGCAAAAGGACTAGGTCTTGCCCTCGACAAACCGCTGATTCATATTCCAACGGTAGATGGTCTTGCTTATAACTTATACGGATGTACCGGACTTATCTGTCCGATTATGGATGCAAGAAGAAGCCAGGTATACACAGGACTATATCGCTTTGAAAATGATGAATTCCAAGTGGTAGAGGAACAGATGGCCATCTCTGTACAAGACTTGGTAAAGAAACTGAATCGATACGGAGAAAAGGTCACCTTTTTGGGAGATGGAGTTCCGGTATACGGCAAAGATTTAAAGAGTGAGCTAGAGGTGGAATGTTATTTTGCACCGGCACATTTGAATAGACAGCGTGCCGCTGCAGTGGGAGCTCTTGGCATCAAGTACTTTGCAGAGGGGAAAACGGAGACTGCCATGGAACACAGCCCGGATTACCTTCGACTTTCTCAAGCAGAACGAGAAAAAGCGGAACGCGAAAAAGCAGAAAGAGAGCGTGGGTAAAAAGATGCTAATCGTTCGCAATATGATGGAATCGGATCTGGAGGGAATTGCTATATTAGAAAAGGAAATATTTCCAGATGCGTGGACTCAGAAAAGCATTCAAGATACTTATAACCAGTCTCAGGCATTTATTGTGACAGCAGAAATGGATGGCAAGCTAGTCGGGTACTGTATTGTATATTTTGTGTTAGACGAAGGTGAAATTGCAAGAATCGCGGTGGATAATTGTGTTCGCCGACAAGGGGTAGGGCAAAGGCTCCTGGAACAGGTGGAAAAGATATGCGAAGGAAAAGGCATTATTCGTCTAATGCTTGATGTGCGTGAGAGTAATGAAAGTGCTAGGGCATTTTATAAGAATTATGGTTTTAAAGAAGATGGGTTTCGCAAGAATTTCTATGATATGCCAACAGAAGATGCAGTTCTGATGAGCATGGTGTTGGAGTAGATACATCCAACAATGTTTGACAGATTAGGCAGTAGTTCCCACTAGGAACAGTATAAAACACTATTTATAATGAAGACGTAACAAAGAGATGAATGAAAAACGTTCAGAGGAGGAAATTGTATGCGTCAATATAAGATGAAAGAGACAAAAGAGATAGAGAAAATTATTTGTAATAAGTGTGGAAAGGAAATTGTTGTAAACAATGGAGTAGCGGAAGCAGATGCACTCTCTGTGGAGAAACGTTGGGGATATTTTTCCAATAAGGACAACCAAGTGCATGCCTTCGATTTGTGTGAAGAATGCTATGATAAATGGATTGCAACATTTTTGATTCCAATAGAAGAAAAATAAGTAGGAGATTCTCATGTTAGATGTATGTTTGTTGGGGAGTGGTGGCATGATGCCCCTCCCATATCGTTGGCTTACTTCGCTGATGGCTAGATTGAATGGTAGCAGTCTGCTCATCGATTGTGGTGAAGGAACACAGATTGCCATAAAAGAAAAAGGTTGGAGTTTCAAACCAATCGATGTGATTTGTTTTACACATTATCACGGCGATCACATTAGTGGTCTGCCGGGGTTGCTCCTTACTATGGGAAATGCAGATAGGGTGGAGCCATTGACTTTAATTGGTCCAAAAGGTTTGGAACGAGTAGTAAATGCCCTTCGTACGATTGCCCCGGAGCTTCCTTTCGAAATTAAATTTATGGAGATTACACAGCCGGAAGAGATATTTGAATTGAATGGTTATCGATTAAAGGCATTTCGTGTCAATCATAATGTCCTTTGCTATGGTTATACTTTGGAAATTGACCGTGCGGGAAAATTTGATTTGGAGAGAGCCATTGCTCAGGATATTCCAAAACCATTATGGAAGCATTTGCAAAAGGGAGAAACAATGGAAGAAGATGGTCGCATCTTCACACCAGACATGGTACTTGGTGCTCCACGCAAGGGAATTAAACTCACATACTGTACCGATACTCGTCCGACAAAATCTATCGTGGAAAATGCAGCGAATTCGGATTTGTTCATCTGCGAAGGTATGTATGGCGAAAAAGATAAAGGTGCAAAGGCTGTAGAGTATAAACACATGACATTCTATGAAGCGGCAAATCTTGCAAAGGAAGCAGATGTGAAAGAAATGTGGTTGACCCATTATAGCCCATCCCTTACAAGACCGGAAGAATACATGGACGATGTAAGAGCAATTTTCCCTTGTGCAAAAGCAGGGAAGGATGGAATGTCGGTAGAATTAGATTTCCCAGAAAATTAAACAGGGAAAAGGAGAGAACAATGACAGAACAGAAAGATGTTTTAATACTGGCAATCGAAAGTTCGTGCGACGAAACGGCAGCAGCTGTTGTGAAAAATGGACGTGAAGTGTTATCTAATGTGATTTCGTCTCAAATTGAACTTCACAAATTATATGGAGGCGTTGTGCCGGAGATTGCATCTCGCAAGCATATTGAAAAAATCAACCAAGTAATAGAAGAAGCACTGTCAGAAGCAAAGGTCACCTTAGACGATATTGACGCAATTGGTGTCACATATGGTCCGGGACTTGTGGGTGCACTTCTGGTGGGTGTTGCAGAAGCAAAAGCAATCGCCTATGCAAAAAAACTTCCATTAGTTGGTGTACATCATATTGAGGGACATATTTCCGCTAACTATATAGAAAATAAAGAATTGGAACCGCCTTTTATATGCTTGGTTGTTTCCGGAGGGCATACCCATTTGGTGTGCGTGAAGGATTATGGTGAGTATGAGATTATTGGAAGAACCAGAGATGATGCAGCTGGGGAGGCTTTCGATAAAGTGGCCCGTGCAATTGGACTAGGTTATCCGGGAGGACCGAAGATAGACAAGCTATCGAAAGAGGGGAATGCCGATGCCATAGTGTTTCCGAAAGCACATATAGAAGATGCACCGTACGATTTCAGTTTCAGTGGGGTGAAATCATCTGTGCTCAATTACATTAACGGTTGCCAAATGAAAGGTGAAGAATACAATCAGGCAGATATAGCAGCGTCTTTCCAAAAAGCAGTAACAGATGTTTTGGTAGAAAATGCAATGCGTGCCGTGAAAGAATACGGACTTTCTAAGTTTGCTATCGCAGGAGGTGTGGCATCTAACAGCACACTGCGCGCGGCAATGAAAGAGGCTTGCGAAAAAAATAATGTGGAATTTTACCATCCATCACCGATTTTCTGTACAGACAATGCGGCAATGATTGGAGTGGCTGCTTACTATGAATATATGAATGGAACAAGGCATAGTTGGGATTTAAATGCAGTTCCAAACTTAAAATTAGGAGAACGCTAAGATGCAAAAAGCAAAATGTACTGCAATTGTTTTGGCAGCAGGGCAAGGAAAACGTATGGGGACTAAAGTTCAAAAGCAATACTTGGAAATTTTAGGGAAACCGATACTGTTCTATTCCTTAGATGTTTTTCAAAAATCAGACATTATAGATGAAATTATATTAGTGGTTGGAGAGCATCAAGAAGATTATTGCCAGAGAGAGATCGTTGAAAAGTTTCATATTAATAAAGTAAGTAAGATTGTAATAGGAGGCGTAGAACGTTTCCATTCGGTTTGGAATGGGCTTCAAGAGGTAGCAGAGGATGGATATGTGTTCATCCATGATGGAGCGCGCCCATTTGTGACGGAAGAGATATTATTACGTGCTTACGAAACGGTTCAAAGAGAGAAAGCATGTGTAGTAGGCATGCCTGTAAAAGATACCATAAAGATTGCAGATGATGAAGGTTTTGCAAAAGAGACCCCTAGTAGGAGCCATGTATGGATGGTTCAAACACCACAGGTTTTTGAAAACAATCTTGTGAAAAAAGCTTATGAGATGTTGTTGTCCCAGAAGCAAATTAATGTAACAGATGATGCTATGGTGGTGGAACAAATGCTAAACCACAAAGTGAAGTTGGTTTCTGGGTCTTACGAAAATATTAAGATTACAACTCCGGAAGATTTGGCCATTGCACAAGTGTTTGTGGAAAAAAATGGACGAAAATAATTTTAAAAAAGTGTTGACAGTATTCATTAAGCATGCTAATATAAGTTACGTCGCTGACGAACACAGCGAAAATAAAATATATGCAGAGGTATCGAAGTGGTCATAACGAGGCGGTCTTGAAAACCGTTTGTCCGAAAGGGCACGTGGGTTCGAATCCCACCCTCTGCGTTGTAAACCACCAGTTTTATCTCGGTGGTTTTCTTATGCAATAGCTTTGGAGAAGTACCCAAGAGGCTGAAGGGGCTCCCCTGGAAAGGGAGTAGGTCGTTAATAGCGGCGCGCGGGTTCAAATCCCGCCTTCTCCGTTGGAAGAAAAAGGCACATAGCGTGCCTTTTTATTATCTTCTATATATAGGTGGAAAACTGGTGCGATATACAAGATTTAGAGGTGCTAAAAATTAGTAAAATAAATACTGAAAAAATCAAGAAAAGAGTATTGACAAACAAAAAAGAAGTGTGATATTCTGTTTAAGCGCTCTCAAAAGCGCATGAGTTTTTCATAAAAATAAAAAAACTTAAAAAAGTTGTTGACACAGAGGGTTGGGTTGTGATAATCTAATTAAGCTGTCGCGAGACAACAGAGAACATTGATAATTAAACAATAGATGACAATAAAACGAATTCCTGAAGATTTCTTTAAGAGATTAATTCAAGAACAGACATTTATGTCGAACCTTAATAACAGTAAAAAAGGAAAGAATTGCTA
>JAZQBW010000025.1:0-20349 GCA_045545895.1 Faecalimonas sp. | reverse complement strand
GTCATCTAAATATGTTTGTAATTCCTGGTGAGAAATTTCCTTTTTTCGATTAATACGCTCGTCTCTCACAAACATAGAAAGACCATTTGCGTCGGCGAAACGAAGCTGTTTCTCTATCACTTCGTTTCCACCTTCTATATAGGCATCATTGGATGCGGCAACAGTGTTAATACCTGATTCTGCAATCAGTCTATATATTTGTTCTGTCACCGTATCCTTTGACATATAAGCATTTCCATCAGCTGCCATAATTGCCCAAGGAGAGGATGGCCCAAAGTATCCAACAATGGGCATTTTCTTCTCGTTTCTATTCATAAGTCATTCCTCTTCTCGTTATTTTAAAACTACCAATGCACCTTCGCCGGCGCCAAGGGTAACTGACATCTTCTTACTTGATGTGTTAAAAGTAGCTGTATTAGCTGCTCCATTTTGTAACTGTCTCACTTCTACAGATACATCCTTATTAAACGTTAATGTAATCGTCTGCGAAGAAGCCATGTCATAATTTACCACGTAGAGTGCTGTCTTGCCCTTGTAGTCAAAGCATCCAACTGCTGCACCGGCGCTTGTGCCAGTCGTTGAAACACCTGTAAATTCTTCATAACCACTAATTACCAATGGTTCGGCGCACAAAGCATCCAAACCCGAATTGATGTGAGATGCAGCTGTTCCTCCACTCACCACAAGTCCTTTGTTTGTTGCATTCATAAGGACATCATCAATAGAAGCAATCTGCTTGTTCATCTCGACTGCATAATCATACCAGATAGTTGTAGAACCATCTGCCGCAATAAGACCATTTCGGTCATAGTCCATCTTAATGGTAGATGTACTCAATCCAAACAATCCACCTCTTGTCAATGCAAAGTAGTGTGGCTGAATTAACGGGAAGTAACTGATTCCCTTTGCTCCAAACGCCAATGCAATATTTGCCTGCCAATTAAATTCACCCTTATTTGGAGTGTTATTTGATGTACCATACATAATTTCAATGTCATCATTCCAATTCGAACCAGCCTGTACAAAAGACCAGAATGGAATGTTATTTGTCTTAGCAGCCTCACGAAGCATGGTTAGATTCTTCATCTGCTCGTCATAAGCTATATCCTCTCCAACTCCACTTTCATCAATTCTCGAGAATACATAATAATCATATGACAAATACTTTGGCTGGAAAGCTTCGATGTATTCTGTCAAATAGTTTTTGTAAGTGTCTGTGGTTCCAAGTGTCGACCAATATGGGAACAAGTTCACATAACCGGTTAAATCTCCATGCTGATTTACTTTCTTTCCAAGTGCAGACCAATCAGAAATTAGCGGTGTGTTTGTATAATTTCCACTGGAATTATTCGGATAACTTCCATTCTTCGGCTCATCTACAATATCAAAACCTGCAAATGATTTATAATTCTTATATGAATCCAAACATGCCTGTAATTCCTCACTAGATGGTGTTACATTACCAGCAAGACGACCTTCACTTACGAGTACTGCAAGATTGCGTTCCTCTGCTAAACTCAGCTGCTTTTCAATCACTTCCTTGTTGTTATCCGTATATACATCATCATATCCCGTGATAAGGTTAATACCTAATCCCGCAATCTTATCGTAAATATCCGCTGTTACCATGTTTTGAGATGAGTATGTTTTTTCATTCGTTGCAGTTACTGTAAGTGGTGAAGAAGGCCCCTTAAATCCTACAATAGGCATTACATTAGCGGCATCTTCTACTACCCCGCTGAGCAATTTTTCGGAAACTGTCTTCTCAAAATCAAACTCATCACCTACAAGAAGTCTACGCATGCTATGAACATCGGTTGCATCTATGTCATCATCCTTGTCAAAGTCTGCTGCTTCTTTTCCTGATTCGGAAGTCTGTCCGCCATTTCCAACTGATAAATGTTTGATTCTGACAAGGTCACAAGAGTTTGTCTTATCATCTTCAACAATATCCCCAATTTTCCATATGAATACGTTTCTCTCATAGATTTTTCCATTTAAGTTATATGTAATATGATGTTCGCCTGTGGTTTTTAATTCTGAAACCTCACCACCTTCTACATACTTTGCTCCCGTCGGAAGTGTGTATGTACCATCTGCCAGATTCCAGTAGAAATTATCTAATGTCACTTCTTCTTCACCAAATGTAATGGTTCCACCACCATTTTGCGAAACAACACCAAGATGTAAGCCTATTGCATCACCTGATTCATGAGTCATTTGTGAAAGATCTACCAAAACATACTCATTGTTGTATAAGATATTATCAAACCAGATTCCCATCTTGATGATAGTCTCATCGGTGTATTCCATACTAATCTTTAAATTATAGGTTCCACCTACAAGATCTACTCCTGCAACTGTATCTGTCATTGTTATTGGTGTAGGAATCAGTTGATTAAATCCGGAAGCTCCAGTATGTCCTGATTGTAATGTAAGGGTTCCTGCTGTCGCATCCGAACGAAGTCTAAATCCTACCCATACATCATTTCCACCCCATCCAAGGTCAACATTACCTGTATAGGTAATCTTATGGAACTGAAGAATAACTTTATCAAATTTGCTAACTACTTCTGTCGGAGCATCTACAGATGCTGCTCCATGGTCTGTAACATAGTCCCCTGCCGCAATACCGAATGAAGTAAGCGGTGTTAAGATGGTGTAATCAGTTGGAACTTTTTCTCCAACCAGTTGAATATTGTTATTAGAACCTCTGTGATACAAACCAACACATGAACCTATACTTGTATCTGCACTTTTCGTTAGCGTGATATACTTGCCTAATATTTGATTATTTACCCACACACCAAAGGTACAACTATCTCCATTAACCTCTGTACTGATTTTTAAGTTGAATTCTGTGTCCGCAAAAGATGTTAGCCCAAAATCTTTCGCTTTAAAGGTTCCCTTATTAGCTTCGTCATTCCATGCA
Source organism: Faecalimonas sp. (assembly GCA_045545895.1). Lineage (GTDB taxonomy): Bacteria > Bacillota > Clostridia > Lachnospirales > Lachnospiraceae > Faecalimonas. Next base: position 17,417 of record JAZQBW010000025.1, on the reverse strand, counting down.
TCTAAAACATGCATCTCACTTCCATCACTTGCAACACGAAGAGCAATCCCATGCCAGCCTGTCGCCCCATAACGGATATCTGTATTCTTGCCAAAAATAATATTTCCATCTAATAACGTTTGGTGAAGGCTCTTGGAATAGGTTCCTTTAGCTCCAGTTGTGTCTGGATTTGGTGCCACGTATTCTTTACAGATCAACCCTGTAAAATCATTCCAGCCAAGTGTCGTGAAATTCGTTGGCGGAGCAATCTCTTGTTTTACTAAAATAATGTTATTACCTTCATTACGATGATAAAGTCCAGCACATGAACCGCCATTAGTACCTGCTTCTAATGTGTAATAATCCAACAACTCATTATTTATCCAAATTCCAAAGGTATATTTCGTCCCCTCTATCTCTGTACTAATTTTTAAGTTGAACTCTTCTCCTGCAAAAGATGTCAGACCATACGTTGCCGGGTTATCAAATGTATCCTTTTTTTCGATTCCATTCCAATGGTCATGAATATAAAGTTTCTCACCCTCTGCATGAATACCAATTCCTGTCCAACCTGTTCCACCATATCGAACTTCCGTATTAACACCCAATAAAATTCTATCGTCTAATAATGTCTTATTCAGCCCTGGCGTATATTCTCCTTTTCCTTGGTTTGGTTCTGGAATTGGAGTCACATATTCTTTATAATCTAACCCAAAATCTGTCCAGATAAGTGTTGTAAAGTCAGTTGGTGGTTCTGTAGAAATCTCACCTAATATAATCGGATTCTTATCACCACCATATGAAAAGAATCCCACTGTATTTCCTTTCGCATCACCATTCGCTCTTATGGTAATATAACCACCCAACATCTCATCATCTGCCCAGATACCAAACCGGTAAATATTCCCATGAACTTCGGTACTGATCTTCAAATGAATGGTCTCATCCACTGTATAAGTATCCAGATACTGTGCACCGGAAAGTATTGTTCCATAACCATTGCTGTCCATTGACAATTTATGTTCATCGCCGCTTTCCCAAAAATACAACCTAAATCCACTCCATCCATTCGGACCGGCATAACGGATATCTGTCTCATGTCCCATGGTCACATAATCACTTAAAAGTGTTTGGTGTAGGCTTCCTGCATAAGTACCTTTTGCCTTGATTTCTGGTCCATCCGGGTTTGGTGCCTCGTAGGTACCATGTACCAAACCATCAAAATCCTCCCAGTTGAGTGTTGTATAATTCGTTGGTGCATCAAATTTCTCAAATGTTACTGTACCACCCTGATTATTGTTATAAAAGCCAATATCAACACCCTCTAAATGTTCTCCAATTGGCAGTGTAAAAAATTCATCCAACATCCGGTTATTTATCCAGATACCAAAGCGATAATTTTTATCACAAATCTCCAAACTAATTTTCAAATTAAATGGATTTCCAACAAAAGAAGTTAAACCGAAATCGCCTGGATTATAGTTTTTATCATATGTTCTCACATTAAAGGTGCCTCGATTCACAGTTAATGTGCCGTTTGCATTCGCTGTAAGTGTGATACCTTGCCAACCGCCATAACCAACATAACGAATATCCGTAACTGCTCCCATGGTAATATCACCATTTAACAAAGTACGATTCATCTCAGCAATACTGTTTGCACAAGATTTCGATGCTAAAAGCATATTTTCGCCCGGTGAAACATACTCCCTATATTCCAATCCCAGACTTGCCCAACTAATTTCTCTATATTCTAATGGAATAGACGTAGTTACCGGCAATGTCTCTACATCCGCCCCACTACCACGATCATAGAGACCAATGGTAGTCCCTACGCCACAGCTTCCCTTATCTAGTGTAAAGTATCCGGTTGCCATACGATCATTAATCCATACACCAAATATGTACTTCTGTCCATTCTCTAAAATCTCAGTACTAATCTTTAAGTCAAACTCTTCGCCGTCAAATGTAGTCATCCCATAATCCGATGCTAACACCGCAGCAGGCATTGTACTGACTGCTGTATATGTAGATGCCCCAATCTCTACGTTTCCGTCCCCATTTACATAAATAGTAAAGCCTTGCCAGCCGTCATTTCCCGCATAGCGAATATCTGTCCCCTTGTCCATTTTCACTTTGCCATGGAATAAGGTGTGATTCAATTCCCCTGCAAATGTACCTTTTGCGTAATTAGGATCCGGATTGGCATTTTCATATACCTTATAATCAAATCCAAAGTCTTTCCATCCAAGTTCCACATAATCCTCCGGTGTTACTTCAGATAAGATAACACTAGAACCTACTCCGTTATAGTCGTAGAAGCCAATACAGTTTCCGCCTAACGTCCCTGTATCAACCTTCACATAGCCACCCATCATAACATCATTAATCCAGATACCGAATGTATAAGTTGTGCCTGTAATCTGTGTACTAATTTTTAGGTTGAACTGATTGTCTACAAAAGCATCCAAGCCAAAATAAGACGGAGTATATTCTACAAAATATGCATTTCCATCAGTGATTGTGCCAAGTGCACTTCCATCCAATTTTATATTACCATTTTCTTGTAATTGGATACATAGACCTTGCCATCCATTGATTGCCCCGAAACGGATATCTGTCTTACGTCCCATAATGATATCGCCATTTAACAAAGTGCCATTCAATCCACCAGTATATTCCCCTGCAATATTAAGGTCGCTGTTAGCATATCGTGAAGAATAAACCTGACTTTTCAATCCAAAATCTGACCAGCCAATTTCCGTCAAACCGCTTGGTACTGACGTATCAGCTGCTTGCACTTCTCCCATGGTCTCTTTTGCTTTCCCAAACCAACTCGGTTCAAATACCGCTGTAACAACCAACACCAAAGCACATAGAACCGATATCATTTTCTTTATACTAAAATACTTTTTCATATCTTTTACCTCCAATCCCGTAAAAGTATTAATCAAATACCACAAGTGCACCGCGTCCCGCCTGCATGGTAAGTGTCAGTTCATCTGTACTTACATGCGTACTTTCCGCATCATAAGTCACGGTCACATTGTGTGTGTCATTGAAATGTAACGTAATATTTTGTGCATACTCATAGTCGTAATTCACAACATATAAGGCTGTTTTCCCTTGATAATTAAAGCATCCGATCATCGCATCCCCATCTACACTGGCTAGTTCTCGCCATGACTCGCCTTCTAAGATGCAGGTTGACTCTTTATTATCCTTTCTTGCCTGTTCACTTGTGACAATCACGCCCTTATTTTTCGCATGCATCAGCACTTCGTCCACAGCCGCAATCTGTTTGTTTACTGTCTGTGCGTAGTAGTACCACTCGTTGAGATTGCCCCATGCACCAATCATGCCATTTCGCTGAAAATCAAATGGTTCACTCTCGGCCCATGCAAAATAGTTCGGCTGGAACAAAGTGAAATACTGCATCCCTTGTGCACCATATGCCAAGTTTACATTCACATTCCATTGGAACTGCTTCTCATTTGGATAATATGGTGTCTTCGAATCAAATCTGCCGGAATTATCATTCCACTGGCTTCCTGCCTGAATGAAGGTCCAGAATGGAATGTTATGTGCCTGAGCACATTCACGAACTACAGATAAGTTGTAGAAGTAATTTTCCATGGTATGTCCTTCGTCCCACACGTAGCTGTCATAAGACAAATATGGCAAATTGCAGCTTTCTACAAAGTAGTTGAGGTAATCATCGTAATATTCACCTCTGTTGGTGTTGCCATAATCTGGAAGTGCATTGGCATAGCCATACACACCCAATTCAGCCAGATTTGTAAGAACCGGTGCAAATTTATCAATGGTACGACTGCCATCTCCCATAACATAATTCACCCACTGTGGTTCATCCACAACATAGAGGCCGGTAAAAGCTGGATAGTTGCTGTACGCATTAATACGCTCTGATAACTGAGCTGTAGTCATACCACTATTTGTAGTCACAAGTGAATCGTATACACATACACCGAGATTGTACTTCTCGCCAAGCTCTAGCATTTTGATTACGTTGTTTGGCTGATTTGCATAATCTGTGTAGGAATGATTTAAAAGATTCACTCCACTATCTGCGATAATTTCAAACCACTCATCCGTGATAAAATCCGGTTGCTTTTCGCCACTGTAGCTATAGCTGGAACCCATTGGTCCATAATAGACTGCAATCGGCATCACGTCCTCACCACCTGTTGTGGCAAAGGTTAGGGTGTTGACTTCTTCTGCGTCCATAGGTGCAACTGTTACCTTGCTTTCGCTACTTTTACAGCCACCAAGGGTAGCAGCAAGAGCCCCTGCCAGGAGAATACCTAAGATACGTTTTCCTTTATTGAATCTCATGCTTCTTATTTCCTCCCTTCTTTTTGCCTCGTTTTGCAATCAACACTGTCAGTCCCACTATCAGAATTCCAAGTACTGCTGCGCAAGGAATAATCAGATACCAATTGAATGTATCTTTTTCGCTTGTTTCGCGGAATATCATTTCATCTTCTTGATAATCATAATGTTCCGGAACCTCAAATTTGCTGGTCTTATATTCCACTTCTACCAGACTTGGATTGTCGTCTAGATTCTTCATTTGAATATTGTCAATAGCGAAGTTTGCCGGTCCACAGGTCCAAATATGTACATATCCAAGTGGTGTCTGAGAGTCTGCTGTTTCGTACTGTCCAATGGTTGTAAATTCCTGTTCGTCAATCCATTTCACTCCGATTGTGACAATGGCATCCACAACAGATACCTTGACAGAAAGACCTCTTGTTTCATTTTCATCAAAGAATTTGTATTTGTCTGACTGTGCCACTATCTTGTTTTTCTGAGCAAAAGATCTCACTGTAGAATCTCTGTCAAAATAAACCATCTCCGGTGAATACACATATCCGTTATCCACACATTCCATGAGTTCATCTCCAAAGGAAACCCCAAACCACATGGATTTTTCATAAAGTATGTTTTCGTTTTCATCCTCTATGTTTTTGCGAAGCAAATACGGAACATCAAAGGTAATCTCAAAATTGGAATACATCTGCACGGTTCCAATCTGCGCAGAACCACTATTTTCATACCACATTACGTCATTGCCTTCATAGCTTTCCACAGACATGGTGCTTGGTACATAAGGGGATGCGGATGCTTTTGAAAACAATAGATTTGCATTATACGCATCTCCATCAAAATTTTCCGTAAAGTTCGAGTTCTCCGGACGATCATATTGGAAGGACTGAATCAAAAGTTCTGTGATTTCTACCTCACATGACCCGGTTTGGAAGAAGCCCACACTTCCCTCTGCATCGAAAGGCAGAGTGCCGGTGGCTATGTTCCGACCATTTGCCTTAATGACAATGGTTTTGTCATTTTTGATACTGATTCCAATCTTAGCACTGCTTCCCAAAGAAAAACCTGCCGTCTTTGGTTCCACTATAGTTACTGCCTCGCCTGCATTCTCGTAGCTTCGTACTGCTACCTGCATACTTCCATTTCGAATAAACGCCACTTCTATCTGTCCCTGCTCTCCGCTGAGACATTCAATTCCACTAAGTCCGAATCCCAGGATGAATTCTCCACCTTCCGGCATGGACTTTAGATTCACAGTAAAGTCTGCAGACACCAGTTCTGTGCTTTCTTCTGTTCTCTGTACCATGCTTTTCGTGATAAGGCGTGTGTATTTGCTGCTCTCAGCCGGAAATGTCAGCTTCCCTTCCTGTGCAACAACATCTCCTTCCGGATTATTCCATATCGCAGTATTGAGTTCCTCTGCAAAAGAAGAAGAATCTACAATCACTCGGCTAAGACCGGCCTGTGCCTCATAAGGCGTAAGACAGAAGCAAAGCATACATACCGCAAGTGCAGATGCTATGATTTTCCATGTTTTTCTCATACTCGGTCTCCTTATTTAATGTTTGCTAACCAGTTGTTTTCGTAGTTGTTTTCAATACTTTCTGTAATCTGTCCCCACGCTTTGTCAGCCGTGATTCTATCTCCTGAATTCTTTGAACATAATCCGGCGATATAATCAGAACCTACAAAGGAAGAAGCACCACCATCTGTAAAGATTCTATGTTTTCCTGCAATGTAGTAGCTTGCAAAGCCTGTTGCTGTCTGTGAAATATCATACAGATTCTGTTCATATCCATTCCATGATGCTGTGTCAAGCTCACTATCTGCAAATGTTAGCGGTAATGTGAGGTGTAATGTATCTGTATAAATCTTATATCCTTTGTCAGAGTACATGAATTTGAGGAACTCTTTCGCTCCTTCTTTTGCATTGGAATAAGTTGGGATAAATGCACTTTCACCAGAATAATTTGCTGCAACAGTATTACGTGCTTCTGCTACAATGTCCCAATCTGCCGCAGAAATCTGGTTGCCATCTACCACGTATCCCTCACCTGATTGATAATCAGAAAGTTGCTTTTCTCCATCTGTCACACTATCAATAGCGGAAATCAACAAACGAAGTACCGTATCACTCTTTACTGTTTCCAATCTATTCCTAATAGAAGAAATGACCGGTAATTTCATCATAGAAAATCCATCTGTACTTCCTGTGGTTTTCATCTCGTTTGCAAGCCAAGAACCATTTACCATCATGGCTGCCCGTCCATCCAACAACTTGGTTTGTACCACTACATGGTCTGTAGTGTTAGAGCCATCCATAATATACTCCGGTGTAATGAATTGTTCATATGCTTTGAGTACGTCATAGCGTCCGTCTTTCTTAAGCAATGCATCCTTACTTGGGCTGTTACCATTTTCATCGGTACAAGCGTAGAAGTTGTTCAAGTAATAATCCATGCCGCTAGCCTGTGCAAACCATACTTCGCTGATAAAATCCCAATATCCACCTTTTGTAAAATGGGCAAGAGGTGCATATCCTGCGCGGTAAATCTTGTCGCACACAGCAGTCAACTCATCTGTGGTACGAGGAAGTGTTGTCACTCCTGCTTCTTTAAAAATCTTTTCGTTATACACAAGACTCATGATTCCACCACCATAGGTAAGCGCATAGTAATTACCGTCTGCTGATTTTTCAAATTCCAAATAGTTCTCATTGAATTTTTCTTTTAGCGTCTTGCTGTCTCCATATGCAGTAGACTCTAATACATCATTGAGTGGTTCTGCATAACGTGTATCGTAGCTGCGAACGGTCATATACAAATCAATAGTATCGGATTCTTCCAAACCATAGGATGCAAGGATACTGTCACCGTCAGCTGCTGCAGAGTAGGTTACGTTATACTCTGGATTCTCTTTTTCAAAACCTTCGATCATATTTTTAATCCAGTCTTCTCCAAGACCTGCACTCCAGAGACGAATTTCAATATCCGTCTTAGAATTTCCTACTTTGGCCTTTTCACCACCTCCGCCACATGCTGTGAGTCCAAATACCATACCAAGAGAAAGTAAGATGGCTAAACTTCTTTTTCCTAACTTCATAATCATTTCCTCCTTTTGATTAACCTTTTAATCCGCCAACAGACACGTTGGTGGTAATCACTTTATTAAATACAATAAATAACACGATTGCCGGTATTGCTATAATGACGCAGGCTGCAAACAAAATGTCTAACCGCGCTTTATATATCATCTCTGTATTAAATTGATAGATACCAACCGGAAGAGTTGGAAGGTTCGGCAAATAGATTAACGCACTATCATAGCTGTTCCAGATGCTAACCCATTGTGTTAAGAATAATGCTCCAAAAATCGGTCTTGCCTGTGGAAACATTACCTTAAAGTAAATCTGAAAATGATTTGCACCATCTATCTTCGCTGCTTCCGCATATGTCCAGGATAAATTTTTAAAATACGCCGCATAATACAAGAAAAATGTATTAAACGCTCCCGCGGATGTAACTACCTGAGCATAGCTGTCAATTAACCCCAATGATTTCAACAAATTGTACATGGCGCCACCGGTACCATACAAAGGTAGCGTGATTACAACTAAGATGATTGGATAAATCAACTTGGAACCTGGAAAGGTGTACTTCGTTGCGCAGTATGCAAAATTAATACACACAAACTGTTGTACAAATACACACACAACTGAAAACCACAAACTGTTGCGAAGCATATCCCAGAAATCATTTCCGTTTACCTGAAGCAGTTTAAATACCTCTATGTAATGTTCAAAATGCCAAATTTCCGGAAGTCCAAACGGTTCTAAGGCTACTTCTGCATGGGTTTTAGTTCCGGCAATAAAAGCCCAAACAAGAATGTACAGGTAACTGATTGCTACCGCTAAAAATATGAGTGATACGAACCAATAAAGTGCCACTTCCACAGGGGATTTTCGTTTCAAACTTTTAAACATCTCTCATCCCTCCCCTTAAAACTCTACTTCGTCGAATACTTTATCTGAATACCGACGAATGAGTAATGATATTGTTATCGCAATTGCCGATATAATGAGACCGACTGCTGACATGTAGTTAAACACATTGGATGTATATTGATTACCTGAGTTTTCATATATCTGCAGATACATCCACGCATTTAATGTAACTGTGTCATATTCTCCACCAGTCAGTAGGAATACATTTCCCGATGCACCAAAGATTCCGCAGAACATAAGCACCATCTGAAGTGCAACGGTCGGCCATACAAGGGGTACTGTAATCTTTGTAAACTCTGTCCACCAGGTTGTTCCATCAATCTGCCCAGACTCTAGAACCTCTTCCGGAATTCTTGCGAAGGTACCGCCCCAGATAATTAAGTCTCCTGGAAAGCTGAGCCAAATCATGTTAAGCAGTACTGTAATATTTGCAAATCTGGAATCCCCTAGAAGTTCCGGCGTATATCCCAAATTCATTTTTTCTCCAATCCACTGTGCAATCACGCCATCTACACTGACTAATCTCATGAACACCATAGACACTGCCACTGAAAACACAATTGTCGGAATAAAAAATACAATTCGGAAAAACTTATGTCCCGGCACCTTCTTGTAGATAAAGTAAGATACCAACACTTTAAACGGAAAACTGATTAATATAATTCCAAACGTAATAAATGTGTTGATAAACGCAATCCGTATATCTGCTGCCGGAACGGTGAGTTCATGGAAGAAACGCTGAAAATTGTCTAATGATACTACACCGTTCTTATCTGTAAATGCCATTGTAAACGCTGACAAATTCGGATAGATATAAAACAACAAAAAGTTTGCAATCGGAATGACCGTACAAAACAAGATAAACGGGATAAATGTTTTATCTGTTGACTTTTTCCTATTTGATTTCATCCTTTTTTCCTCCACGACGAACAATTACTATGCTTACAGCCACTGCTGCTGCCAAAAGCACTACACTGCTTGCAATTGCAATGATTGGTGCCAAGTTCTTATCACTTGAAGCCTCCATTTTTTCGTAACTGATTCCATCTGACCACTTGGCATATAGGGTAATTGTCTCTGAAACAATGCTGTCAAAATCATATTCTGTGCCATCCGATAACACCCATCCTTCAAATGTGGAATCCTCACGAGTTGGCTCTTCTGGTTTCAGCACTGTATATCCTGTATCACCGTTTACTGTCTGCCGTTCTATCTGCTCATCGGTACCTGTCTGAAAATTCACATAATAGGTACCAAGTCTTTCATAGACCACTTCATCTGTATAAAATCTTTGATATGCATATTCAAACAATTTTGTTCCATCTTCGAAATTCAGATGAATGGTAGAATCCCAGATTTCGTATGTAATCTCTTTCGTCTCTCCGTCTTTTGTCACTTTTGCAGTTTTATCACTGTATAAGGCAACAAAGGTATCCTCTTCCTTGCTGTAATACAATGACTCACAACCTGTATAGTCAGATTTTTCACCCTTTTGTGCAATGTTTACCAACATCTGATTGGATTGCACTCCTAGGTTATTTCCATGTTCGTCATAGCATTTCATATTGATAAGTTCAAAGGTGACTGGATAGCCCACACCTTCTCCAAACCACAGGCCCACATAAGGTGCTTCAGGATTATAAGTTCCATACACATTGGAAAATGAGTATGTCTCATGTTCCCCATCTACAGTCTTTTGTACCTGAGTGGTCAAGGTCTTTTCACCCTTAATGAATTTAATAATGTATGATGCTCCTTCTTCCAAAAGATATCCGTTTCCTACGTTGTCTGAGAAGGAATCGTATAGAAGGTTTCCGTTATCATGAGGATAATTTTGATTCACCTTTAAACTGGAAAGCGCTCCTGTCTGATTCAATCTGGAATCACTACTCTCAACGGTATATTCCATAAAAATCACTTCTGCATCTGTTTTCTTTGCATTGGTAAGAGCCACATTCCACGCTCCTTCTACAGATACATCATAAGATTGCTGCACCTTAGTATCGTACTGAAAGGCTTTTGCCGGTGGTACGGTACCTACATTGCTGTACACCCCTAGGTCTTTTCCATTCTCGTCATAGCAGAGAACATGGGAAAATTCTGCGGTTACATTTCCACATCCAAACCAGATTCCCACATGTGCATATGCATCCGTTGCGTCACCATACACAGATGGAAAATCTATCACTTCTCTATCATCTCCTTTGGCACGCACTACTACACATTCCAGCCCGTCATCTGCCATAGAAAACTTGAGAAAATAAGTACTTCCAACCTCCAACATCCCTGACTTGTCTGTATAATGGAGTACACCTCCATTCTCGTATGGATATCTGTCTGCAATACTATCGGAAGCCAACACTCCATGTTGATAAGATGTGGTTGCTTTCTGGTCCACGGATTCCACAGTGTATACCAGATAGACCTCTTTCCCCTTGCTAAGTTCCACCGGTGTCTCATTCCCAATGAAGATATCAAAGGTATCATTCATGGACACGGTATATTCTTCTGCAGATGGCGTAACTGCCCTTGCCATGCTTGGAAGTGTCGCCACCATAGACACTACCAACAAAACTGAAAACATAAATTTACAACTTTTTCTTAATCTCATGCTTTCCCTCCTCTTTCTTATTATTGTTCTCTATCATTGTAAGCCTGTCTTTTTCAAACAAATATGTGGCAAATACATATGGTGGTAATTCAATCTCCCATATTTGTTCTCCGATCCTGACACTGCCCTTTTGTTTTTCATCAGACGCATTATAAATGCGGAGAATTCTTTTCGTCTCACCTTTTCTATCATATCTTGTCAGAAGCAATTTGGGATTGGTAATATCTACCACTGTATCCTCTTTATCACCTGTTCCAGATGGAAAGAAGCTCAGTGCATATACCGGTTGGTTGTATACCTCTGCCTTTGCATCCACACATTCTATGTCGGTTGTCAGGCGATAATTGAATTCCCTTTCACCCATATCAATGTGTTCGTAATGACTATCTGTAGGTGCAATCGGTCTATCGTTAATGGGATGTGCGGAATATACCGGTGTTCGCAAAAGAGAAATCTGGATTTCATTTTCCCTACAGCTTCCACCATAGGTTCCGTCATTCAAGATGGCAAATCCTTTGTCTCCTTCAAATAATCCACACCATTTCTGATAAAAGACCTCTTTCTCCTCCTTCAGAAGTTCCTCTGTTCCAAATGCCATCTGTCCCATAAACTTGCTGTCTGTAAATCCGGTTGAAAACGCCAGCTTATACATGGTATTCGCGTCATTGGAATATAACTTCACTTTTATATCCACGTATGTATCTTTCTTTGGACAGGTATATGTGACTACTGCAAAGGAATTCTCGTACTTGAAAATAGCCTGAATTTTTGTAAGTACATCCCCATTTTCAACAAGCCGTACATTTTCTGCCGTCTCCTGTGGATAACCATTAAATCGGTTTGCTTCTTCTTTGCTAACCAAGGAGAATACACCTTTTTGATGATAAAATCCATCTACTTGCATTCGCCATGGGTCTTCATTATCTTCGTAGGCCCGAATCTGCGAACTACCTTGTTTCAAATACTCTTCTCCATCCACACAATATCGGTCTATTAACCCGGTTTCCTTACTGATTGCCACTTTCATCCTGCTATTCTCAATGAGAAAATGGGTGCCTGTTTCCTTGCATGGCGCAATTGGTCTTCGCGCCTCTTTAATGGTATAAAGTTCGCAATCAAATCGATTCATGCTCATAGGCGCTAGTTTCGCCCGAAAAGCAATACGCTTACGCCAATCCAAGGAAAAAGTACATGCTTCTTTAATATTCTGAGTCGGACAATAGGTTCCCTCTGAAGTTCGAACCTTTGCCAAAGTCACCTCTGGCTCATTAAAATTTTGTTCCTCCAGTTGGAATTCCACTTCCACATCCTGCTCGATTTCATATGGATTTGGATTAAACACCAAGATTGGTATTTCACCCCGTTTTCCCTTAGGCTGCCCTTCACACAGTTTGAAGAACGCTCTCCTACTATATTTGGAAATAATTTCTCGACCATAATCCATCTGCCCAAGCATATCCTCTTCTGCCTGCTTGACCATTGTTCCCGGAAGAGAATCATGGAATTCTGCAAACAATAAGGCTTTCTCTGCTTCCTTAAGTTCTCTTTGGTCAAAATCAACACCACTTGCTGCCAACATCTTCTCGCATATCAGAAGTTCGTTTTCCATACGACGATGTTTCTGCTTGATTCTTACCATAGAGGTGTAGCAACCGATCATACAATGGACTAGGGATTTTTCTACCACACGGAGTTTTGTTCTGTCTACCGTTTCAAAATATTCCTCACAACCACAAGGTATCATCCGAATCTCCGGATGTTCCTCCTGATATTTGCATAATGCATTCCAGTCTTCTTCTGAAGGACCGCCTCCGTGATTTCCTATTCCCCAGCACATCATGCATTGTTCATTTGGATTCTGAAGCATCTGCTCTACTCGTTCTAGCACTTTTCCCTTCGACGTGTTATATGTAATGTAAACGTTGTGCCCTAAAACCTGGCTTCCGTCGTATCCTCTCCACAAAAAATTTTGTTCAGGTATCATCCCCACCGGACGCACGAATACATAATTCTCATATCCCATTTTTGTCAATATCTGTACTAACCCCCGGTTATGTCCGAAAGGATCAAAGTTAACTGCAGTGATTGGCTTTACTCCGAATTTTTCCGCAAAATAGGAATTCCCAGCTTCTATTTGTCTAATAAATGATTCGCCGGAAGGCATTACACAGTCTGGTTGCAAGTACCATCCTCCCATAATCCGCCATTTTCCTTTTTGTACTAATTTCTTTATCCGTTCAAACAAGAACGGTTCATATTCTTCTACCCATTCGTATAGAACTGATTCGTTGTGGTTAAAAACAAAGCCATCATATTTTTCACAAAAATCTGCTGCTACACGAAAGGTGGAAAGCGCCTCTGCAATCCCCTCTTCTTTTCGCCAAAGCCATACCGGATCCAGATGCGCATTGCATAACATATAGATTTCTTTCATACTTGTACCCTCTTTTAGCTAAAGCATGTATCATATCATTTTTATAATTATGATTTTATAGGATTGTCATTTCCCTTACTAACAATTTTTTTGGTAAAAAATATTTTTTTCTTTTATTTTTTTTGAGTTTTTCCCATATTTCTGCCCCTTTTCGTAATTGACATTTATTTTGTTGTAGTATAAAATTAAGAAAAAATCACATACCAAGTAGGAGGTATAATATGAGAACAATTCCACCTCAACAAGACCCGGACCAGTTATGGTATTCCAAGTGTGGTATTTATTTCAATCCTTATGCGGAATACAAATTGATTCATGTGTATAGAGATACCCCTATGCACACTCATATGGATTTTTATGAAGTGACTTTTGTCACAAAAGGAAGCTTTGTGGTTTCTTATAACGGAGAAGAAAAATGTTACGAAAAAAATTCTCTTTTATTTTGGAAATGTGGCGAAACCCACGCCATATATTTGGCACGTCCTCAAAGCACACATTATTCCTTCCTAATACCAGAAAAAGCTTTTGAAGCATTCTGTGCACAACATCATCCTGGTGCAACAGTATTAACAAATACACCTTTTGCCGAACATTACCTTTCTCCTGAAAAATCGTCCTATTTAGCAACATTGGCTGCAACAGCGCTCACCTGCATGCAAGATCCTCATGAGCACTTTCAGCTTTTTTTGCAAATTGTGCTTTTTCATATGTTTTTTGACGAGTCTGGAACACACTTAGCAAAGAATCGATATTTAGATAATTATGTAACAGATCTGATTTTTAAATTTGAGACTCCGGATTGTCTGGCAATACCTATTTCCGATATCTATAATATGTATCCCGTTTGGAACGGAGCATTAATCAAGCATTTTAAAATGCGCACCGGAATTACCATCGTGGAATATCGCAATACAAAACGAATGGAATACGCCGCAACGCTATTATGTGTACACAAGCTGCCGGTTACACAAGTTGCTACCCAGGTCGGGATTACTTCCTTAAGCTACTTTTCGAAAAAATTCGCTGAATTTTTCGGGGTTCTTCCAAGTGAATATTCTGAGAAATACTATTAATTTCCTGCTACCATGCCACAAGACGTTCCGGAAGGGCATGACTGTTAAAAAAGAATCAATAATACACAAAGGCTCGTATCATGTCTGACTTTTGAAGTCATATCACATGATACGAGCCTTATTGACTTATGCCATAAATGAACCTACAATTTCATTTACAAGTTTTCCATCTGCTTTTCCTTTTACTTTTGGCATAAGTTCTTTCATAATACGCCCTTTATCCTTTGCAGTCGCTGACTCAATACCCAAATCTACGAGTACACCTGAAACGATGGCTTTGATTTCATCAGCGTCCATCATCTTTGGAGCAAATTCTTCTAACACTGCAAGACGCTTTTTATAGTCTTCAATCAAGTCTGTTCTGTCAGCCGGTGTCAGTTCCAAAGATTCTTTGGTTTGTTTGATTTCCTTTAAAACCACCTGAGTTTCTTCTTCCTCAGTTAAATCTGCTCTTTTGTCGATTGCCTTATTCTTCAGTGCTGCTAATAACATAGATAGCGTATCTTTTCTATCTTTGTCCTTTGCTTTCATGGCTTCTACCATGGCTTGTCTGATTTCATCAATTTTACTCATATTTTCCTACCTCCTAAATCTTATATGTTTATCGGTTAATACCCGATGCAATTTAATTTAGAAATATATGCCGATGCAGGATTACCCACATCGGCATATGAATTATTCTTCTGTTGTATCTGTATTGTCTTCTACATCTGTAGCTTCAGTTGTATCCGAGTTGTCGGTTGCATCTGTCGTTCCGTCTGTAGACTCTTCTGTCTCTTCTTTCTTCTGAGTAACCTCTAATCCTTGAAGGTCAATCTTTTTCACTACCTTGTCAAATACTTTGATTTCTGTATCTTTTGTCCAGCCTTCCAAAGTCTCTGTGTATTTTTCACTTTGACGTTCTTTCACGATATTGTCTTTCTCAGTGTCTGTAGCTTCTCTGTCAAGAAGACTTGTCAACTGAACTACATAGTAGCCAGATTCCGTCTCAATCACTTCTGAGAATGCGCCTTCTTCTAATGCATCTGCTGCCTTAATAACTTCTTCCGGAAGTGATGTGTTTTCTGCATCAAATGTAAGTGCACTTGACTGTTTTCCAGCTTCTTTTGCATATGCTTCCAAATTGCCATTTGCAGTTGCTCCTGCAAGGAATGTATCTGCTTCTGTCTTCACTGCAGCAATCTCATCTTCTGTCATCTCAGAACTTGTGCCATCTTCAGCAGTCTTTGTCGTCGGGAATGACATGTATTGCATCTTCTTTTGAGCAGCTTCTTCATCAGATACTTCTGTATCTGCTGTTGCAATAATTGCTTGATACATCTTTTCTCCAATTGTCATCAGTCTTAACACTTCTTTGACTGTTGCCTTATCTGCAGAAACTTTTTCTTTTACCTCATCTGCATTCGCTTTGTCAAATGCATCTGCCGCTGCATCAATCGCTGCCAATTCTTCTTCAGAAAGTGTCACTTCGTATTCTTCCATGTGATCTTCCAAAATGGAGAAGTTCTGAAGTGTAGTCATAATGTCTTTTTTGTATGTCTCTGCTAATGTAGTACCATCTTCCTGCTTTTGATTCCAATCCATGACAGTCTCATACATCACACTTCCAAGCTGCTGTTGTTGCTGATAGTCCATATAAGACACATAATATTCTTCGTATGACGGTTGTTGATATCTTGCATAGAAGTTAAACATCCCTGCTGTAATCTTGCTATCGCCTACCGTCGCTGCGATCTCACTATCTTTAACACCTGCACATCCTACAAGTGATGTCATTGCCAATGCCGCTACTGCTGCAAGTGCAATTATTCTTTTTCTTAAACCTTTCATATTCGGCCTCCTTCGTATTTCATAACTACCCATGATTATACCTTCTTTTTCCTAATCATTCAATGATTTTATGTCAATTAACACATTTTTCACAAGTTCGAGAACATCTTCCCCCTTTTCCTTCTTGCTTTTTCCCTTTTTTAAATAGGTAAAATAAGGATTGGTATCTACTGTAAACTGTAAATCTCCCTTGTATTTTTCAAGCAAATCCGGAATCTTTTCTACTTTTACCTTTGCCCGTTCATACATGACAAATTTGACCGTTGCACCTTTTTGCTCCACAGCTTCCACATATGCACTATGGGCGAGGGCCTTCAGTAGCGCAACGTTTAACAATTGTTGCACCTTCTTTGGAACATCCCCAAAACGATCTATGAGTTCTTCCAACATATCTTCCATTTCGTTTTCATTTTCAATGCTGGCAATCCGCTTATAGATGTCCAGCTTCTGATACTCATTTGGAATATAAGATGCAGGTATAAATGCATCCACATTCAAATCCACTGTGGTTGTATACGACTCTTCTGACAGTTCCCCTTTCAGATGTTTCACTGCCTCATTTAACATCTTACAATACAAATCGTATCCAACTGCTTCCATATGACCATGCTGCTCTGCTCCTAAGAGGTTACCAGCCCCACGTATCTCCAAATCTCGCATGGCAATCTTAAATCCGGAACCCAAATCCGTAAACTCACGAATGGCAGCAAGTCTCTTTTCCGCCACTTCTCTTAACAGCTTGTCACGGCGGTAAAGCAAAAATGCATAGGCCATTCGATTGGATCGTCCTACTCGTCCTCGAAGCTGATACATCTGCGCCAATCCAAGTTGGTCTGCATCGTGAATAATCATGGTATTGGCGTTGGAAATATCCAATCCTGTCTCAATAATGGTGGTGGATACCAGAACGTCGATCTCACCATTAATAAAATCCAGCATAATGTTTTCCAGCTTATGTTCCCGCATCTGACCATGAGCATATGCAACATGTGCCTCTGGCACCAGTTTTTGAATCCGCGCTGTAATCTCGTCAATGTCTTTCACTTTGTTATACACATAATACACTTGGCCGCCCCGTGACAATTCTCTTTGAATGGCCTCTCGCACCATCTCATCATTGTATTCCATCACATAGGT
>JAZQBW010000024.1:0-6241 GCA_045545895.1 Faecalimonas sp. | reverse complement strand
TGATAGTTATCTAGGTATCTTCATATTGCAGTCAGGCGCATTCGGCAGTGGTATGCTGATTCTCACCTCACTTTTTAGAGGTTTGCCTTCTGCATATGCTGAAGCAGCTTATATGGATGGAGCTGGGGAATTTACAGTATTCTTCAAGATTTACTATCCGCAAGCGCTTCCGCTATTATCAATTAATATTATTTCCGGAATCATTGCTGTTTGGAATGACTACATGACGGCATACATTTTCTTGCCGACACATCCGACCATTGCGCTGGGCTTGCAACAACTTCAGCGAACGGCCGATGTACATGGCTCGGATTATCCGCTGATGTTTGCGGGGATTATATTGACAATGATACCGGTGTTCATTGTATTTAGCTTTATTGCAAAGAACATCTTTAATAGTAAAGATATAGGGGCTTTAAAATAGGGAAAGGAGTATTGAATGAAAATGAAAAGTAACATGAAAAAGTTTTTAGCGTTATTTCTGAGTCTATCGCTTGTGCTTGCCATGTTCGGAGATTTCGCACAAGTAAAAGCGGCAGATTCTTATATAGATGTGACGCTGACGGGGCTTCATGGAAATACAAAATTTAATGATTCCGCTAATCAAGTGGAATTATGGTTTACCATTGAAGGTGGATTTTGGACGGACCCTGACGATTGGAGTCATCAATGGGAACATTTTAAATATGAGGTTAATGGAGTAGAAAAGAGAGTTGGTATTGTTCAATCAGCGGGGCCTGATTTATTGTACGTGACAATACCTTATAGTGATGTTTCACCAACCGTAGGTAATAAAATTACCATCAAGAATGGGGAATATGCTGCGACAACTATTGAAACAGACCCAGCCATTCACCTTCAAAACGATTTTGAGATTGTATTTACATGTGATAGACCTGTAGTAGATACTGGCTATAAAATATTTGATGTGGGTAGTGTAGAGATTGCACATCAAGCAGCGGACACAATTATATTTGATTTGAAGAATAAAGAAGGTAACACAATTACTTTCGGAAAATATCCAACAGAAGGGAATTTTCCGTGTACATTAGTTCCGGCAAATCCAAGTGGTAGTAGAATGAATAGCGCTTCGGAATGGGAACTTAGTAAGAATGGAGTTTTCCAAGGGGAAAGTCATATTAATTATTGGCCAGCTGGAAATTTCAATTTTTTAGAAATAGATACTGGACGATTCAAAATTGGAGGCTTGAATGCAACTGAAGGAACTGTAGTTACAGTTAAGGGGGCGTTTGCTGCCATGGATGGAGACACTTGGGTGAATTTCGACAAGTGTATCTTCAAGGAATTCAATTTTACATATACTAATGGCGCATGGGTGTTTTCAAAACCTTATCAAGATGCAACAATAACCAGTCTTTTCTATGCACAAGATGAAAATGGTGATGATATTAGAACACGTATTACTTCAACTGAGGTACAGCTTTGGTTGAATATTGATAGCGGTGCATGGAGTACTAGTGATTGGACGGATTGGACAAGCCAATGGTATAAATTTGTTTACGAGATTAATGGCGTAAAGAAGAATGTGGCTATTGTTCAAGCGGCAGGAACAAATTTATTGTATGTAACAATACCACTCAGTGATATTACAACAGAGGCAGGTACTAAAATCACAATTAAAGCAGGGGAATATCCGGCATATCAAAATACAAATAAGGGAATCAATCTTCCGAATGATTTTGAGATTTTGCTTACATGCGATGAGCCGGTTGTTGCTGCAGACTATAAAGTATTCGAATTAGGAAGCGCTACAGTTGTACCTGGAACAGAGACAGGAACTGCAGGATTCCAATTTACACTAACAGATAAAAATGGCAATGCCTTTACTTCTGGAAACTTTACAAATGCGACAGAGGACAGTTGGAATCAGTGGGTTTTATGTCCGGCAAACGAATATGGTAATAGAGAAGAAAGTGCTAATTGGCCTACAACTAAGAATGGTGTGTTCCAAGATGGAAACCACATCAACTATTTTCCGACTGCTGCGTTTAATTTTCAAGAAATAAATGAAGGAAAGTTTTATATTGGCGGATTGAGTGCAACAAATGGGACTACGGTAACCATAAAAGGCGCATTTGCCTTGACCAATAACGCTAACTGGAATGATGTTACACAGTGGATTTTTGAGGAGTTTAGTTTTACATATACGAATGGTGCTTGGGTGTCTTCTACAGAACCTGAACAAACCTACACAGAATACACAGGCACACCAGAATTACAAGAATGGAATAGTAACAAAGGATTATATTTCCTAGGAAACGAAACATTTGAAACAACCGAATTCCCGTATGATACAGGTTGGAATATATGGGTCTATGCTATTGATGAGGAAGAAAGCGGTGTATTCTTAAATGGAGATAAAACAACAGCTTATCTAAAGAAGGTAGATAGTGGCAGATGGTATATTGATTTAGAAGCAGCAAACGTGGTTCCAGAAGATGGTGACGAAATTACAATAATAGGAACTTTTGTTTATGAAACACATAGAATTACATTTGATGAAGTAACATTTACATATGAGACTCCTGAGGCTCCGGTAACATATCAGGGCACACCGGTTTTAGCACCTGTTGACAATTATGGAAATGCCAATGGATTCTATGTTTACTGCGATGATGGGGCACCTAAGACAGATTGGGGAACATATTATTATGCCCAGGATGGAGATAATGCAGGTGTTTCAGTACAAACGTCATCAGGAACTACAACATACAAAGGCATTACGCTTCAGAAGAACGAAGCAAATATGTGGTATATCTGGTTAGCGCAAGAAAGCAACTTGTCTCTTACATATGGAGATGTGGTAAGTATTGAAGGAAGTTTTGCTTCAGAGGCAGGAACAGTTGTTACATTTAACAAGGCATCTTTCCAATATGATGGAAAACATTTTAGTCAAGGAACATTTACAGCTACGAATACGGAAGTTGTTGATGTATATTATTACGAAACTACCTTTGCAAATAATTATTGGAATATATACTTTACGTCAAGTGCAGAGCTTCCGGGAGATGCAAACACAACATATTATCCACATATGACATGTACAATCAAGGATGCTAATAATGAAACGGAATATGTATCTAATTGGTTTAAAACAGGATGTACGAACACGATAGATGGGGTGACATATACAACCTTTTTGATTCAAATTCCAAGTGAAAAGCTTCCGCAAAACCTAGAGGATGAATATGTAATCACCTTAAAAGCCGGTGCGGCACAGGGACGTACAGCAAATTCGGGCACAGAGAATGCTTACGGTTTGGATACAGCTCATACCACAGGTATCCGATTGGCGGAGGACTTTAGTTTCGTAGTAGGTGACTGCCATGAGGCAACAGCACCGGCGATTGACTATGCGAATACAAGTCAAACAGGTGGAGGAAATAATAATTTATGGGTAACTACAAAAGATGATTTTCCGGTTACAAGTTGGACGTATTCTCTGAAGAAGGCAGATGAGAATTCGGGTATCTTCTTATACGATTCTGGAGCGAAAAAATATACACCTACCGATGGAACAATGAAGCGTCATATGGATGGTGGATATTATATAGAAAATTTTGGAACCGTAGAGTCTGGTGACATTATCTTATTAAAAGGAACCTTCTCAATGTCAAACTTAAGTTTCATTACCTTCGGAACGGCAAAATATGAATGGAACGGTTCGAAGTGGATTGTCTGCTCAGATATTGATGAATTGGAAAGCACTGGGGTGAATGGTGACGCAAGGGGCGACAGCAACCTAAATAGCGCAGACCTTGTTCGTATGATAAAATTCTTTGGGGATAATAAAGCGCATACAATTAGTTTATTAGATGCGGATTTGAATGCAACTGGAGACATCGACGAATATGATATCCAGATTGAAAGAAAATTACTTCTCGGTCTTACATTGTATAAAGGCGTTCCGACTTATAATGACAACGCAGAGATGAGATTAGCGGCATTTGTTGCTCCAAAGATTTCCGAGGGGCTTCAAAAATATGCAGATGCGGGCTTTACAACAATTATTGGTGAACAACGTGCAGTAACGGAAGCAACCGGTGATGATACTGATGCTACGGATGCGGATAACTTTGATGCATATATGAAGGCAGTAGAGTCGGCAGGACTTGATGTATTGGTACAAAGCGGTGCTATAACGAATATGATTACTAACGGGGCAACCTATAGTGGAGAATTAATACGGTCAGAATTTGAAAAAGCTTCTGCATACAAGAGTTTTCGAGGGTTCTTCTTGGCAGACGAACCAAATTACACTCAGTTAGATATAATAAATACTATTTCAACAGAGTTAAAAAATGTTGCAGAAGAAAAAGACAAGAAGATGGAATTGTTTATGGCAGGTCATCCGACATATACGGAAG
The DNA here is from genome assembly GCA_045545895.1 of Faecalimonas sp. Classification (GTDB taxonomy): domain Bacteria; phylum Bacillota; class Clostridia; order Lachnospirales; family Lachnospiraceae; genus Faecalimonas. The sequence goes on along the minus strand of JAZQBW010000024.1, from coordinate 1,853 downwards.
TAGAGATTTGGCAGGATAGTACTTTAAGTGACAATGCTCAATATTATAATTATGCGGATAAATTAGGAAAAAGCCTTGGAGAATATACATATGACTTCTATCCATTTAGAAACAAGCAAAAGTATATATTGGGATTTATTCCAAACGGTAGAGAAAATTATATGGAAGATGGATGGCTTTTGAATTTAAAATTGGCGGCAAGAGCATCTAAAAATTCACAAGGAGCGTTTGATACCGGATTTGTTGTGCAGAGTTATTCAGAACCGGAAGATGATAATTATATACGATACATTGGAGAAGAGGAAATTTCATTCCAAGTGTATTCGGCGTTGGCTTATGGTATGAAATCTTTGAATTATTTTACATACGGTAAGCATTGGGATACTGAAAAGGCACCGACAGAAAAGTGTATGACTTTGGATAATGATATTTACAATGCTGTAAAAAATGTAAACACAGAAATCAAGGAGTTTGACCATGTTCTCTTGAATTATAACTGGATTGGAACTATGGGTGTTACAGGATTAAACTCTGACAAAATAATGAGTCAGATGGATGCGGATGGCAGCGAAACATATACATCAAATCGTATCTCTGAGTGGTCTTCAAAGAATGCATCTGATGCTACTGAAAATGCGGATGCTATCATTGGTTGTTTGAAAGACTTGAATGGATATGATGGGTTTATGCTTGTAAATGTCACAGATCCAAGTGATGATATTAGCGAAAATATCTCAGTAACATTCAAAGAAACATTAGCTGATGGGTCGGTATTGGTATCTACTCATGCAACAGTGTATGAGAATGGTGTGATGAAAACGGTACCATTAAATGACGGAACCTTTACCGCAACATTAACTCCAGGACAGGGAATCTTCGTAATTCCTTATATTCAGTAAGACTAGAATAAGGAGGACAGGATGAAAAAACGAATTATTTCAATATTTATGGCATTGGTATTGATGTTTGGTTGCTGCTCTTATGCAGCAACCAGTTATGCCAATGATTTGGTAGATAGTACGCTTACACTAGAGGCTTCTTCTAGTTCGGTAGATGAACTGGTTTTTACTGGTACAGATACAATCGATGTAAATAGTAATATTAGAAAGTTCAAAGCAAATGCTGGAGAAGAGGGTATCTATGTTAATTTCATTAAAAATGAAAATCTATACTTTGTAAAGAAAGATGGATATTGGAAGATTAAGAATCTAGAAAATGTGGCAACAGACACCACTGTAATGGTAAAAGGTACCTTTACCTACAGCACCACCTCTGTCAGATTTGCTACCATCACTGTAAAATACAACGGTAGCGCATGGGAGGTCGTGGACAATTCTATGCCAAGTACTACCAATGTTACATTGACAGGTACTGCCGGATGGGATACCAGTGTGAATGGAGACAACTGGGTATTGTACCTAACTACAAGTGGTTATACGAGTACCGATTGGAGCTATAAGTACAAGGGCTTCACTTATGAAATTGATGGCGTGCAGGGAACTACTTCACAGGTATCCTCTGTGGATGGCAACAAATTGTACTGCACGATTCCGACAAGTTCGGTTCCGACAACAGAAGGTACTGTGTTTACAATCAAGGCTGGAACCTATGAACCGGATGATGCGGGAACTACTACCGGTATTACGATTACAGAAGACTTTGATATTGTTGTTGTGGAAGGAAGACTTGCACATACACAGGTAGTTGAAGCAGCAAATATCAATGCATTTAATAATAGTGGCGAAAATCCAAAAGAAGGATTCTTTGTTGCATTACAAGATGAGGAATGGAATTATATTAGTACAGGAACAGAAGATACAACATGGAATGCCTACTTTTTGAATCCAGCATGG
>JAZQBW010000023.1:0-60368 GCA_045545895.1 Faecalimonas sp. | reverse complement strand
CATTCATCAACTGCCTCTACAGCTTTGATAGCTGCTTCTTCCACACCTGTATGTCCAACCATATCAGGATTTGCAAAGTTGATGATGATAACGTCATACTTGTCAGATTTGATGGCGTCTACTAATTTGTCGCAAACTTCGTAAGCACTCATCTCTGGTTGTAAGTCATATGTTGCAACCTTTGGAGATTTTACTAAAATACGGTCTTCCCCTTCGTTTGGCTCTTCTACACCACCATTGAAGAAGAATGTAACGTGTGCGTATTTTTCTGTCTCAGCAATTCTAGCTTGCTTTAAGCCGTTTGCTGCTAAGAATTCACCAAATGTATTTGTAATCTCTGTTTTGCGGAATGCAACGTCTTTGTTTTCGATGGTAACGTCATATTCTGTGAAACATACATATGTTGTCTTTACTCTTTCGCCTCTGTCAAATCCTGTAAATTCGTCATCGCAGAATACTCTTGTAATTTCTCTTGCACGATCAGGTCTGAAGTTAAAGAAAATGATAGAATCATTGTCTTTGATTGTAGCAACCGGTGCTCCGTCTTTCACGATGACTGTTGGAAGAACGAATTCATCTGTCTTGTCATCGTCATATGAAGCTTGAATTGCAGCAGGACCTGCTACTCCTTGTACGCCTTCTCCTTTTACCATTGCCTTGTATGCCAATTCTACACGGTCCCAACGATTATCACGGTCCATTGCATAGTAACGTCCCATGACAGATGCAACTTCACCAACGCCAATTTCAGCCATTTTATCCACTAACTCTTGCACAAAATCTTTTCCTGATGCCGGTGGTGTATCTCGTCCGTCTAAGAAACAGTGTACATATACTTTTTCGATTCCTTGTCTCTTTGCAAGTTCAAGAAGTCCATAAATATGTGTATTGTGGCTGTGAACTCCGCCGTCTGATACTAAACCAAACAAATGAAGTGCGGAATCGTTTTCCTTTACATTTTTGCACGCTGCTAAAAGCGCTTCGTTTTCAAAGAAATCTCCATCTTGAATTGATTTTGTAATCTTTGTTAAATCTTGATATACGATACGGCCTGCACCCATATTCAGGTGTCCTACTTCTGAGTTACCCATCTGTCCGTCAGGAAGACCTACTGCCATACCACTGGCATTTCCATGTACAAATGGACATTCTTCTATAAGTTTGTCCATTACTGGTGTTTTTGCTTCACAAACTGCGTTTGCTTCACATTTTTCGTTTAAACCGTAACCATCAAGAATCATTAAAACTGTTGGTTTTTTGCTCATGTTTTTTTCTCCTTTTATGTGAACTTGTTATTATTTTCAAAACCTAGTATATTTTACATGATTTTAGTTTGAGTTGCAAGGCTCAGTCTGTAAAAAATCAAAGACATGTCCTTCTGGTGCATTTAAAAAATGCATCATCATATATGCACACATGATAGACACCGGTTCTTCTTCCAAGATGCGTTTCACTTTTGCTCTATCTGCAAGCACAATCTCTATCTCTTCATTTTCTTCTTGTCCTTCTTTGGATGGTGTTCCGCTTGCATATCCATACATGGTTCCGCAAGTTTCATCCGTCATTCCAATAGTTGTAAAATATGGTTTAGAATACATAAAACTTGCAGGTAGAACTTCCAAGTGCAGTCCAGTCTCTTCTTTCATCTCACGAACAGCCGCCTCTTCCATTGTCTCACCCTCATCTACAAGGCCCGCTGGGAATTCATAAATATAAGCGCCGATTGGGCAGCGATACTGACGAATTAGAACAACTTTTTCTTTCTTGTCCCCTTCATCTTTATAAACACTGTAAATACACACACCATCTGGTTTATAATCACCAGTCTGTTGCTTTAAATCTTCAATTCTTTCTGCGCGAGAGGCCACAAAGTATTTGCTGTGTTTTCCCTCCTCGCTTACCATATCCATTTCATACATGTTTAGGAAACGATTTTCGGTTGTTTTTTTGATATTACTTACGCGTCTCATCTATTTCACCTTTATCTGTAACAACTGTATAAAAAAGGAATGCGTGATGCATTCCTTTTTTACTGTTTATCTTACTTATAATTTACAATCTTACCAAAGTCTGGTTTTAATGCTGCTCCACCAACAAGACCACCATCGATGTCTGGTTGTGCAAATAATTCTGGAGCGCTAGCTGCTGAAACAGATCCGCCGTATTGGATACGGATAGCTTCTGCTGTTGCTTCATCATAGATTTCTCCGATGCATGCACGGATAGCTGCACAAACTTCTTGAGCTTGTTCTGTTGTAGCCACTTTACCTGTTCCGATTGCCCAGATTGGTTCGTAAGCGATTACTGCTGTCTTAGCTTGATCTGCTGTTACGTCTAAGAAAGCGATTTTGATTTGTTGACGGATGAAATCAATTGTAACACCTTGTTCTCTTTGTGTTAATGTTTCACCACAGCAAACGATTGGTGTAATACCGTGTTCGAATGCTTTTTTCACTTTTTTATTTACTGTTTCATCTGTTTCAGCGAAGTATTCTCTTCTTTCTGAGTGTCCAATGATAACGTATTTTACTCCTACGTCTGTAAGCATGTTTGGAGCGATTTCTCCTGTATATGCTCCGCTTTCTTCGTAGTACATGTTTTCAGCACCGATGCAGATGTTGCTGCCTTTTGCTGCTTCCATAGCAGGGATAATGCAGATAGCTGGTACGCAGAATACTACGTCAGCATCTTCTGTTGCTACTAATGGTTTTAATTCATTGATTAATTCTACTGCCTGGCTTGGAGTTTTGTTCATTTTCCAGTTACCAGCGATAATTTTTCTTCTTGCCATCGTCTTGGCCTCCTTAAAATATACTTATGTACGGGGAAATCCCCGTCGAATGCTTATTTGTCGTTTGCTGCTACTACACCTGGAAGTGCTTTTCCTTCTAAGAATTCAAGGGAAGCTCCACCACCTGTAGAGATGTGTGTCATCTTGTCACCGTAACCTAATTGGTTAACAGCTGCTGCAGAGTCACCACCACCGATGATTGTCACTGCATCTGTTTCAGCTAATGCTTTTGCAACTGCTTCTGTACCTGCTGCAAAGTTTGGCATTTCGAAACATCCCATTGGTCCGTTCCAAACGACTGTCTTAGCTGTTTTTACTGTTTCAGCATAAAGTTTTGCTGTTTCAGGTCCGATATCCAAACCTTCCCAACCATCTGGGATTTCTCCTGTTGCAACGATTTGTGTATTTGCATCGTTAGAGAAATCATCAGCGATTACATTATCTTTTGGAAGTAATAACTTCACGCCTTTTTCTTCTGCTTTCTTAAGCATGTTTAAAGCGTATTCGCAGTAGTCTTCTTCTAATAAAGAGTTACCAACGTTTCCGCCTTGTGCTTTTGCAAATGTATAAGCCATTCCACCACCAATAATGAGTGTATCAACTTTTTCAAGTAAGTTTTCGATAACAGAAATCTTGCTTGATACTTTTGAACCACCAAGAATAGCTACGAATGGTCTTTCCGGATTGTTTACAGCATTTCCTAAGAAATCGATTTCTTTTTGCATTAAGTAACCAACTGCTGCTGTATCCACATATTCTGTTACACCAACGTTTGAACAGTGAGCTCTGTGAGCTGTACCGAAAGCATCGTTTACGAATACATCACATAAAGAAGCTAATTCTTTGCTGAATGCTTCGCCGTTCTTTGTTTCTTCTGCTCTATAACGTGTGTTTTCAAGAAGAACTACTTCGCCGTCTTTCATTGCTGCTACAGCTGCTTTTGCGTTTTCACCAACAACTGTTGCATCTGCTGCGAATTTTACTTCTTGTCCTAATAATTCAGACAATCTAGCTGCTACCGGAGCTAAAGATAATTCTGGCTTTGGTTCTCCCTTTGGTTTACCCATGTGTGAGCAAAGGATTACCTTTCCACCATCTGCAATTAATTTTTTGATGGTTGGAAGAGCTGCTACAAGACGGTTTTCGTCTGTGATCTTTCCATCAACCATTGGCACGTTAAAGTCACATCTAACTAAGACTTTAAGGCCTTTTACATTAATATCATCTACTGATTTTTTGTTAAGCATTTCAAATGCCTCCTTTATATTTTTTGTATTTATTACAAAATGAAAGGTCCGGTCCTTTCAGACCGGACCCATTAGGTCAAATATTATGCAAGTTCAGCAAAGTATTTGATTGTTCTTACCATTTGGCTTGTGTAAGAGTTTTCGTTGTCATACCAAGATACTACTTGAACTTGAGTTGTTCCGTTGTCTAACGGAAGTACCATTGTTTGTGTAGCATCGAATAATGATCCGAATCTCATACCAACGATATCGCTTGATACGATTTCATCTTCGTTGTAACCGAATGATTCTGTAGCTGCTGCTTTCATAGCTGCATTGATTTCGTCTTTTGTTACGTTTCCTTCAACAACTGCTGTTAAGATTGTTGTAGAGCCTGTTGGAGTTGGAACACGTTGAGCAGCTCCGATTAATTTTCCATTTAATTCTGGAATAACAAGACCGATAGCTTTTGCAGCACCTGTGCTGTTTGGTACGATATTTACTGCTGCTGCACGAGATCTTCTTAAGTCACCTTTTCTTTGTGGTCCATCAAGAGTCATTTGATCTCCTGTGTAAGCATGGATTGTACACATAATACCAGATTTGATTGGTGCTAATTTGTTTAATGCGTCAGCCATTGGAGCTAAACAGTTTGTTGTACAAGAAGCAGCTGAGATAACTGTATCTTCTGCTTTTAATGTTTCGTGGTTTACATTGTAAACGATTGTTGGAAGGTCGTTTCCAGCTGGAGCTGAGATAACAACTTTTCTAGCACCTGCTTTGATGTGTGCTTCTGCTTTTGCTTTTGATGTATAGAAACCTGTACATTCTAATACAACGTCAACACCGATTTCTCCCCATGGAAGTTCTTCTGCGTTAGCTTTTGCATAGATTTTGATTTCTTTTCCATCAACGATGATAGAATCTTCTGTAGCTTCTACTTTATCAGCTAAAGCGTATCTACCTTGTGATGAATCGTATTTTAATAAGTGAGCTAACATTTTTGGAGATGTTAAGTCGTTGATTGCAACTACTTCATATCCTTCTGCACCGAACATTTGTCTGAATGCAAGACGTCCAATACGTCCAAAACCATTGATTGCTACTTTTACTGCCATGATTAAATTCCTCCTAAAATTTGATTAATTTTTATCTGTTGCTTCATAGCATATATAATGAACTTCTTTAACTTTGTTAAAGAATCATCATTCCTTAAAGATTGTACTAAAGTTAGTACAAAAATTCAAGCCTTTTTTTCTTTTTTATGGAAGTTGACGAAAAAATGGTTTTCTTTGCCGAAATTCTGTATAGTTTTTAAATCCACACTCCTGTAAAATCGCTGAAATCTTATGGAAATCATATGCAATATGCTCCGGCTTATGACCATCAGCTCCAATGGTAATAATTTCTCCCCCAAGTTCTTTATAGCGTTTCAAAATATCGGGATGTGGATGGGCGAAACCTAATCCATACTTAAAGCCGGCAGTGTTCACTTCCAGCCCCTTACCGTGTTCAATGAGATATCTCAAGATTTCATCAATGTAATCTGCATATTTTTGATAAGAATAGTCTCTGGCCTGATGATTGCCATAGCGTACCACATAATCCAGATGACCAAGTACATCATAATCCGAAATATTTTTTATATTTTCCAAGGTAATCTGAAATGCACGTTCATATCCCTCTTCGTCTGTCTTATCCTCAAAAAACTCTTTGTAATATGGATCCATGCCATCAAAAATGTGTACTGAACCAATAATAAAATCAAACGGATACTTTTGTGCCAATTCTTTATATATCTTTCCCAAATGAGGCTGCAGACCAAATTCCACGCCAATTAAAACCTCAATCCGGTTCTTATATCGCTCTTGAAGTTCTCGAAGTGTTTGAAAATATGTTTCAAAGTCCAACCGAAAACCTGATGGTGTAATACGTTCCGGAAAATCTACATCTTGATGGTCTGTAATACAAATGGTACGAAGCCCACGCTCTATGGCTGCTTCGATCATTTGCTCAGGTGTGGTGTCGGAATCTGTCGAAAAACTAGTATGCATATGAAAATCTGCTTTCATGCCATCTATCCCCCTCAATTCATTCTCTTATCATTTATCGCCGATAATAGTTCCACCACCAAGGACATAATCTCCATCATAAAATACCACTGCCTGCCCTGGTGTAATTGCTCGTTGCTGTTCTTCAAAAGTACACAGCACCTCATCATCGCCTGTTTTCTTTATGGTACACCATGCACCTTTATGGTTATATCGAATCTTTGCCCATACACGAAGTTCTCCTTCTAAGTCTTCAATGGACATGAAATTTAGTCGATTGGCTCTGACATAATTCGACAAAGAATCTTCATGTGTTCCAATCACAACTTCATTTGTTTCCGGACGGATTTCAACTACAAACGCCGGATATCCAAGGGCCAAGCCTAGACCTTTCCTTTGCCCTACTGTATAATGGGTAATCCCTTTATGAGGGCCTAGTACTTTTCCATCTGTAGTCACAAAATTTCCTATTGGAAGTTCTGTATCCAAAGTTTTTTCAATGAAGCCGGCATAATCACCGTCAGGAACAAAACAGATATCCTGACTATCCGGTTTATTTGCCACTTGAAGTTGTATCTTATCCGCAATCTGGCGTATCTCCTCTTTTGTGTATTCACCAACTGGCATAAGTGTGTGTTTTAACTGATCTTGTGTCAAATTGTAAAGTGCATAGGTCTGATCCTTTGCAAGTGTAGCAGACCGTTTTAAGCTATATCGTCCATTTTCCAATTTGTCAATTCTGGCATAATGTCCGGTGGCAATATAATCTGCTCCAATGTCTCTGCTTCGTTTCAAAAGAGACTCCCACTTTACATAACGATTACATGCAATACACGGGTTCGGTGTTCTGCCATTTAAATATTCATCGACGAAATAATCCACAACTTTTTCTTTGAATTCACTTCTAAAATTCATAACATAGTATGGAATATCCAAATCATGGGCCACTCTTCTTGCATCTTCAATAGCAGACAATCCGCAACATCCGCTTTCCTCTTCCTGCCATATCTGCATGGTAACGCCAATGACATTGTAGCCCTTTTCCTTTAACAAATAAGCTGCTACAGAAGAATCTACACCGCCTGACATACCAACAACTACCGTTTTCTTTTCCATGAAACTCTCCTGATTTTAGTATTCTTCCGTTTCCTCTTCCTCATCTTCATGAATGTCGGATTTCGGTCTTTCTAAACCTTCTATTTTTATGCCATTTTTTTCTGCATAATCCCAAAGTGCTGCATGAATGGCTTCTTCGGCCAACAAGGAGCAATGTACTTTCACCGGTGGAAGTCCATCTAACGCTTCCATAACTGCTTTGTTTGTCACTTGCAATGCTTCGTAAATAGTTTTTCCTTTTACCAATTCTGTTGCCATACTGCTGGTTGCAACGGCTGCACCACATCCGAATGTTTTAAATTTCACATCCTGAATCACTTGATTTTCATCAATGTCTAAATAAATTCTCATGATGTCCCCGCATTTTGCATTTCCCACGGTGCCTACACCGCTGGCATTCTCTATTTCTCCTACGTTTCTAGGATTTTGAAAATGATCCATTACTTTTTCTGTATACATAATTCGTGTTCTCCTTATTTTAAATGATTCTCTATATCAAGAGTTCTCGCATTTTTGTTATGAACGTTTTTCCCGCTTCGCAAGAAAGTCTTCATATAATGGTGACATACTTCTCAGTCGTGCCACAATTTCTTTTATAGCTTCCACCACATAATCAATTTCCTCTTTTGTTGTCTCTTCACTTAACGTTAATCGAAGAGAACCATGGGCAATTTCATGAGGCAATCCGATTGCCAAAAGCACATGAGATGGATCCAAGGAACCGGAAGTACATGCGGAACCGCTGGAACCACAGATGCCTTTCATATCCAACATAATGAGCAAGGATTCTCCTTCAATGAATCGGAAACTAAAGTTAGCATTATTTGGAAGACGTTTGCTTGGGTGCCCATTCAATCTTGCATATGGTACCTCATCCAAAATACGTTCAATGAGATAATCTCGAAGCTCTGTTTCTCTCGCAGTGCGTTCTTCCATGGTGCGCATTGCTCGATCTGTTGCTGTTCCAATCCCGATAATACCCGGCACATTTTCTGTTCCTGCACGGCGTTTTCTTTCCTGGCCTCCGCCATGTACAAAGGATCTTAATTTTAACCCTTTGCGGATATATAAAAATCCAATTCCCTTTGGTCCATTTAATTTGTGTCCACTTGCGCTAAGCATATCAATATGATAGTCGTCCACGTTAATTGGCACTTGCCCAAATGCCTGCACTGCATCTGTGTGGAATAGGATTCCATTCTCTTTGGCAATAGCTCCAATTTCTCTAATTGGTTGAATAGTTCCTATCTCATTATTTGCAAACATCACTGAAATCAAAATGGTAGTTGGTCTGATTGCAGCTTTAAGCTCATCTATCTTCACCATACCATCCCTATCCACATCCAAAAATGTAATCTCAAAACCTTGTTTTGCCAAATATTCTGCAGTGTGCAGAATTGCATGATGTTCTATCTTCGTTGTAATGATGTGATTTCCTTTTGTTTTATAGGCTTCTGCTGTAGCTTTCAATGCCCAGTTATCCGATTCAGAACCGCCTGCCGTGAAATAAATCTCCTCCTTGGATGCTCCCAAGGCATTAGCAATGATTTCTCGTTGTTTTGTAATCGCTTCTTTGTTCTTTGCAGCAAAACCATATACACTGGATGGATTCCCATAATTTTCTGTAAAATATGGAAGCATGGCTTCTACCACCTCCGGTGCAACCTTTGTTGTAGCTGCATTATCTAAATAAATAACCTGATTCATATGTTTCCTCCTATTTGTTACACTTCATCTCAACCGATGAAGAATTACTATTCACATTTCTACTCTCTTCTACAAGTTGTCTTAAACTAATTTCATCTACCGTACGATTAATGCTTTCATTAATACGCTGCCAGACATATTTGGTAACACAGCCTCCTGCAGCTTCACAGGAGTCTTCCTGGTTAAATCCTGCACACTCCACTGATTCCAAACTGCCTTCCAATGCACGAAGTACATCGCCTACCGATATTTCACCCATATCCTTTGCCAGCACATACCCTCCACCGGCTCCTCGTATACTTTTGATTAGTCCGGCTTTTTTTAAAAGGGTCATAAGCTGTTCTAAATATCTCTCTGAAATTCCCTGTCTCGCTGCAATGCTACTTATAGATACTGGTTCAATTTCACTAAAACCTGCCAAATCGATTAACGCACGCAATCCATAGCGTCCTTTTGTGGTTATTTTCAAGGTATCACCTTCTTATTATTTTTTAATTCCTAGTAATTTGCTAGGAATTCTTTTTGTAGGATATCACTCTATTTTTGTTCTGTCAAGGCAATCTATGGAATATCTTAAAAAGACAATATAAATTGGTGAACTCATGTCAAACAAACGTACAATTTTAATTGGTACCATAATTCTTACTGCTACCGGTTTTTTGACTCGATTTATTGGTTTTTTCTTTCGAATGTTTCTAAGTCGCACCTTTGGTGAGGAACAAATGGGGTTATATCAGTTGATTTTTCCCATTTATGCACTTTGTTTTTCCTTCACATGTGCCGGAATAGAAACTGCTATCTCCCGTTGTACTGCAAGAAAAATCTCTTTAGGAAAGAAAACACAAGCAATTCAGATTTTGTATTTGGGCCTTGGAATTTCTCTTTTGCTTTCTGTTTTAACACTATTGACATTACAAACCCATGCTTCTGATTTTGCCATCTACATACTAGGCGATATCCGTTGTGAATCTATGCTGATTGCAATTTCCTATGCTCTTCCCTTTGCTTCCATCCACAGTTGTATTTGTGGATACTATTTTGGACTGAAACAAACAAAAATCCCTGCCATTTCACAGTTGATTGAACAAATTACCCGCGTAAGTGCAGTATATATTATTTATCAATTTGCACAAAATCATAATGGTCAAATTCATATTTTGTTTGCGGTCTTGGGCATTGTAGCAGGAGAATGCTTCTCCACATTATTTTGTGTCAGTTGCTTTACCACAAGTATGAAAAAAACAGGGATAACTGTTTCTTTTAAAAAACTTCTACCACTTTCCGGTGAATTGCTACGGCTTTCTATTCCGTTAACCTCCAGTCGAATCCTTTTAAACATATTGCAAAGTGTAGAATCCATTTCCATTCCTCTCAAACTTCAGCAATATGGTTTCACCACCTCAGAGGCATTGAGCAATTATGGCGTATTGACCGGAATGGCGCTACCCTGCGTGCTGTTTCCATCTGCCGTGACTAATTCTATTTCCACTATGCTAATGCCCACAGTTGCAGAAATACAAGCCACACAAAACAATGCAAAGCTAAAAGAGCTGATTCGAAAAGTATTTCTTTCCTGCTCATGTCTAGGGCTTTTTTGTTGTATCCTGTTCTTTTCCTTGAGCCAATGGATGGGAACGGTGTTGTTCCATAGTCAGCTAGCCGGAAATTATTTAAAAACCTTATCCTTTATCTGTCCATTTTTATACCTGAATTCCACTTTAATCAGTATTATCAATGGACTGGGTAACGCAACTACCTCACTCATCATAAACACCCTTGGATTAGGAATTCGTATTGCAGGTGTGCTACTCTGTATTCCTATGATCGGTATGAAAGGCTATTTATGGGGACTTCTTATAAGCCAGATTGTCACTTGTATTCTCTGCTTATTTCATCTTATCTATCATTTAAAAAAAGAATGCGCCAAGACGCATTCTCATCACGCGCGGGGTGTGAAATAAGAACCTCCACTCCGCTCCCCACCCTTTTCCAAGTATAACAACTTTACATAATCTGTATCACCAGTTTCATTAACAGTGGGTTTAAATATGTTTCCAATAGAATCCCTATAAACATTACTAAAATTACAAACACCGTTTTTGCATAATTCCACCTAGCTTTGGGATATCTATAAAAATAGGACAAAAGAATACCGTATGCCAAACCATAACATATGATATGGGGAAACATGGCCACCATACAAAACAGAACACCTTTCACTCCCATTTGCATCACAGCTGACACCAGCATAACTCCTGCTAAAAAGCCTGTCCAGCACACACTCACGCCGGCCAATATTTTTTTCCATCTCACACATGCCAAAACACATAGACCCATAAGAGGAACCACTCTTGCTTTTAGCACATACCCTAGATATTTCTCCGCAACAATTTCCGTCTGTTTATACTGTTGTAAAAAGTATGTCTGGAAAATATCAATGGACAATCCATATCGCTTCGATACAATATTTTCATATAAAATTCCCACGAAAAAACCAACTGCTAAATAAAAGATTAGAAGTTGGTTCTTGTATTTATAAAACTTCACAAAACTACCTCCAGTGTTCAGATAGTTCATTATATGCTCTTGTTTTACTCTTATGCCTGATATTTTACTGCATAAGCTAATATAGCTGCCACTGTTTTGGAATCCTCAATTTCTCCTCTAAATATTTTTTCTTTCAACTCTTCCACTGTATACTCTTCTAATTCTATGGATTCCTCCTCATCTAAATGCTGTTTTGATGGTATTAAATCTGAAGCAACATATATTTCAACCTTTTCATTACAAAAGGCAACCATACTTCTTGTTGAAATCAACCACTCCACTTTTCCTGCCTGATATCCAGTCTCTTCCTCTAATTCTCTAGCTACACATTCTTCACCAGATTCATAAGATGAATCAAATGCCCCCGCCGGAATCTCCAACGTGTATCGATCAATGGCGTTACGATACTGTCTAACCATTATAATCTTTCCTTCTTTTGTTACTGGAATAACTGCAGCTCCACCATTGTGATGAAAATAATCCCACACCGCCTCATGTCCATTTACTTCTATATAATCTTTATAAACTTTCATAATCGTGCCTTGATATGCCAACTCACGTTTCATTCTCTTAAACTCACTCATGCTCACTACCTCCATTCATTTATTTCCTATTAAATGAAAAAAAGAACCCTTGTATGACAAGAGTTCTTAATTTAACTATTTTGCGTAATCTGTAACACGCGATTCGCGAATCACATTTACTTTTACCTGACCTGGATATTCCAATTCGAATTCAATCTGTTTCGAAATATTTCTAGCCATTAGTACCATGTCTGCATCAGACACTTGTTCTGGAACTACCATGATACGAATCTCTCTACCTGCTTGAATAGCAAAAGACTTATCGACACCCTTATATTGGTTTGCGATCTCTTCTAATTGTTTTAATCTGTTTGTATATGTTTCTAACGTTTCTTTTCTTGCACCTGGTCTTGCTGCTGAAATAGTATCTGCTGCTTGTACAATGCACGAAATCAATGATGTTGGCTCTACATCGCCATGATGAGATTCCACCGCATTAATAACAACCGCTGACTCTTTGTATTTCTTACAAAGATCAACACCGATTTGGATATGTGATCCCTCAACATCGTGGTCAATTGATTTACCGATGTCATGTAATAGACCTGCTCTCTTTGCAACTCTAACATCTAACCCAATCTCGCTGGCTAATAAACCAGATAATTGAGCCACTTCAATAGAGTGCTTCAAAGCATTTTGTCCATAGCTTGTTCTAAATTTCATTCGCCCTAATAAACGGATTAATTCAGGATGAATACCATGTACGCCTACTTCTAACGCTGCTGCCTCTCCTTCTTCACGAATCATTGTCTCTACATCTTTTTGTGCTTTTTCTACCATTTCTTCGATTCTTGCCGGATGGATTCTTCCATCTACAATCAATCTTTCCAAAGCAATTCTGGCAACTTCTCTTCGGATTGGATCGAATCCGGATAAAACAACAGCTTCCGGAGTATCATCAATAATCAACTCTACACCGGTCATTGTTTCTAAAGTACGAATATTACGTCCTTCTCTACCAATGATTCTACCTTTCATTTCATCGCTTGGAAGTTGTACTACCGAAATCGTAGTCTCTGCTACATGGTCTGCAGCACATTTTTGAATTGCAGTAACCACATATTCCTTTGCTTTTTTGCCAGCTTCTTCTTTTGCCTGCGTTTCTAATTCTTTAATCAGCTTCGCAGTATCATGTTTTACATCTTCTTCAACAGTTTTTAACAAATAATCCTTTGCTTGTTCGGAGGTTAAACCTGAGATTCTTTCTAGTTCCTGTACTCTTTGCTTGCTTAATTCTTCAACCTTTGCTTCACGCTGCTTCATCTGCTCTTCTTTTTGCGTAAAACTTGTTTCGCGCTGTGTCAATGCATCTGCTCTTTTATCTAAAGCTGCTTCCTTGGATAACACTCTATTTTCATAGCGTTGTAACTCGGCTCTTCTTTCCTTTGTTTCTTTCTCGAGCTCATTCTTAGTCCTAATAGACTCTTCTTTTACCTCCAAGAGAGCTTCTTTTTTTGTTGCTTCAGCATTCTTTAACGCGTCATCGATAATCTCTCTTGCTCTGCTTTCTGCATTTCCAATCTTTGATTCAGCATCTTTCGCCAACTTGGAAATAGTTACAAAACGTGTTACTATCGACGATACAACAAGTGCAATTACCACAGCGATTACAGTGATAATGATATCTTGCACAGGAGCACCTCCTCATTTAATTTTCATTGTACAAATACAACAAATAAATTTTATACTGTTTTAACAAATATGTCAAGCGTTCCATGAAGAAACTTGTATTACTTGACGAATATCCTCATATCGGAAGCCTTTTCGAAGAAGATACCCATACATCTTCCGTTTTTCTTCCTCTGTTGCCATTTCTAATGAAAACCTCTTTTTCTTAAGTAATTTCCGAATCGCTGCACTCTCATCTCCATTCTCATAGCACTCTTCCATCACTTCGGAAAGGATTTCTTTTGCAATCCCTTTCTGCAACAAGGACATCTTTATTTCTAATTTACTTTTTGACCCTTGTCTG
This sequence comes from Faecalimonas sp., assembly GCA_045545895.1. Lineage (GTDB taxonomy): Bacteria > Bacillota > Clostridia > Lachnospirales > Lachnospiraceae > Faecalimonas. The sequence continues at coordinate 46,374 of JAZQBW010000023.1, read as the reverse complement.
ATTTCCACAAATCGTTTGGCATATCTTCTATCATCTATGTATCCGAACCCTTTTACATATTGTATTGCGGTTTCTATAACATCCTCCGGATACAAATCCGACTTCAACTTGGTACGAAGCTCCGACTCTGTGCGATCCATTCGTTCTAGCAAGTGCATTGCTCTGAGTTTCGCACGCTTCTCCTGAATCTCTTTTTTACTCTCCTGTGTTTTCATTAAGTCCATAATGAGCCCTTACTTTTGCTTCGATTTCAGCCATCACTTCTGGGTGTGAAGCCAAATAAATCTTAGCATTCTCACGTCCTTGCCCAATCTTATCTCCGTTGTAAGCGTACCATGCACCGCTCTTATTGACAACATCAATAGAAGCTGCCAAATCAAGAATATCTCCTTCTTTGGAAATTCCTTTTCCAAACATAATATCAAATTCTGCTTCTTTGAACGGAGGTGCAATCTTATTCTTCACAATCTTGATACGAGTACGGTTCCCCACCATCTCCCCGTTCTGCTTTAAGGTCTCAATTCTTCTTACATCCATACGAACAGATGCGTAGAATTTCAATGCACGACCTCCTGTTGTAGTCTCTGGATTCCCAAACATCACTCCAACCTTTTCACGTAATTGGTTAATAAACACTACCACACAGTTGGACTTACTAATAACAGGTGTCAATTTACGAAGAGCTTGAGACATAAGTCTTGCCTGAAGACCTACATGACTGTCTCCCATATCACCTTCAATTTCCTGACGTGGTACCAGGGCTGCAACCGAGTCGATTACAATGATATCCATCGCCCCCGAACGAACCATGGTCTCTGCAATCTCCAATGCTTGATCCCCGCTGTCTGGTTGGGAAATATATAATTCATCAATATCCACACCAATATTCTTCGCATATACAGGATCAAGAGCATGCTCTGCATCAATAAATCCTGCAATACCGCCTCTCTTTTGTACTTCTGCAATCATATGTAATGTAACAGTGGTCTTACCACTGGATTCCGGTCCATATACTTCTATAATTCTTCCCTTTGGAACTCCACCAAGTCCAAGTGCAATATCCAAACTTAATGAACCAGTAGGTACCGTCTCCACTGAAACGTTGGCACTCGCGTCACCAAGTTTCATCACTGCTCCTTTGCCAAAATCCTTCTCTAATTTTGAAATTGCCGCATCTAAGGCTTTCTTCTTATCTTCATTTGCCATCTTTATCTGTCTCCTTCTTAATAGCGAACTTATGTTCGCCCCTTGAGTAATATATTATTATACTTATTCTTAAATGTCAACCTCTTTTGTTGCTTTTGGGATTTTTTATCGCAGATTTGAATACAATACTATGGATGTTTAGCATAACACAAAGAAAGGCAGTTGTAAAAACTTTTTCACAACCGCCTTCTAATTTTATTTTTTCGCCTCTAAAGAATGTTTTTTTGTAATTACAATTTCTTCTTCGTAGCAAGCAAACATGTCATCCAACTTTTCTTTTTTCATCTTAGGTGTAACTAAGCTTACTATCGGAACCACAATTAATCCTGCAACCATAGCCAATGCTCCTGCATTAATTGGAGAGGTTATGTATTTCAAAAACATATTGGATACGGTGATTCCAACACCACCTGCAAAACTTGCCCAAACCGCTGCTTTCGTAACACCTTTCCAGTATAATCCATATAAAAATGGTGCTAAGAAGGCTCCTGCCAATGCACCCCAGGAGATACCCATCAGTTGTGCAATAAAGGTCGGTGGATCCAGCGCAATTATCACAGAAAGAACCACAAAGAATACGATAAATATCTGCATCGTGAATACTTGTTTCTTTTCATCCATTTTCTTAATGATATTATCCTTTAAGAAATCCAATGTCAGTGTGGAGCTGGATGTCATGACCAAGGATGATAGCGTTGACATAGATGCCGATAGCACCAGCACCACTACAATCCCAATTAAAATATCCGGTAATTTTGATAACATCATAGGAATAATACTGTCGTAAACAACTGCTCCATTTACATCATAAATCTCTTTACTATCGAACAATCTGCTAAAGCCACCTAAGAAATAACATCCACCTGAAACTACTACTGCAAAAAGTGTGGAAATAATCGTTCCGGTATTGATAGCCTTTTCATCTTTGATTGCATAAAATTTTTGAATCATCTGTGGAAGTCCCCATGTACCTAAAGATGTAAGAATCACAACACCCAGAAGGTTCATTGGGTCTGGTCCAAAGAAAGAGGTAAATGCTCCCTTCTGCCCTGCGGTCACTGCAACATCACTTTCTAGTTCTGCCAGCTTTTTGACTGCTTCCATAAAACCACCCTGACCATTCAAAACTGCTACAATAACTGCCACTATACCAATTAGCATAATAATACCCTGTATAAAATCATTGATTGCAGTGGCCATATAACCACCTAAAATAACGTATACCGCTGTCAGTAGTGCCATAAAGATCACACAAACTTCATATGGAATATCAAAAGCCATTCCAAACAAACGGGATAGCCCGTTATATACAGAAGCTGTATATGGCACTAAAAATATAAATGCAATGGCAGAAGCTGTAATCTTAAGCGCTTTGCTATCATATCTGGTTCCAAAGAAATCCGGCATAGTCTTTGACTGTAAGTGTTGGCTCATAACACGTGTTCTTCTGCCAAGAATCACCCATGCCAACAGACTTCCGATTGCCGCGTTTCCAAGTCCAATCCATGTGGATGCGAGACCATATTTCCAACCAAATTGTCCTGCATATCCTACAAACACAACTGCTGAAAAATAAGAGGTTCCATATGCAAATGCCGTAAGCCATGGTCCTACTGACCTTCCACCTAACACAAATCCATCCACACTGGTTGTGGATTTTCTGGAATAAAGTCCAACGCCAACCATTACTGAAAAAAATACAACTAGTAAGATAATTTTAATTGCCATCGTTTTTCCCTCTTTTCTTTGTTTTCACACTTTAAACCGTTGCGCTTTAAAGCGCTAAAGTTATTACTTTCATAGAATAGCACCATAAGTACTGAATGTCAATACTATTTTACAAAAAAAGACGGCTCACTGCTCGTAAACCGTCTTCTCATATTTTAATATTTCTCTACAACTTCACCGCGTTTTTTGTAAATACTATTGGCCGGCACAAATTCTCTTACCATAGACAGTGGATAGATATTTGTATGGCTTCCCACCACCGTTCCCGGATTCAATACGCTTCCGCATCCTACTTCCACTTCATCGCCAAGCATAGCACCGAATTTCTTTAATCCGGTTTCGATTGGTCCTTCCGGTGTCTTAACAGATGTTAAGGTTTTATCTGATTTTACGTTGGATGTAATAGAGCCTGCTCCCATATGAGCTTTGTATCCAAGAACGGAGTCTCCAACATAATTGTAATGTGGTACTTGTACTTTATTAAATAAAATGACATTCTTTAGTTCTGTAGAATTACCTACAACTGCTCCTTCTCCTACAATTGCATTTCCACGAATAAATGCACAGTGTCTTACTTCTGCATTTTTCCCGATAATTGCCGGACCATGAATGTAAGCTGATGGAAACACCTTTGCAGATTTGGCAATCCAAACATTTTCTCCTACCTTATCGTATTCTTCCTCACACAATGTATTTCCAAGTTCAACTATAAACGAACCGATCTTTGGAAGCACTTCCCATGGATATGTGACTCCCTCAAAAATATCTCTTGCAATGGTTTCCTCTAAGTTGTAAAGTGCCTTTACAGTTAATTGCTCCTTCATATTATCTTCCTCCCTATTTCCCCTGCTTATAATGCACGGCTATTCTATCATAACAGTTTTTCAACTGATATTGATTATTTAATCCTAACACACCCTCTGTACGGCTGGCAATAAAATGTTCTAATTTGACCATATAGTCTTCAGAAGTAATTTGTCCCTCTGCCACATAGGTGAGACCTTTTTCCCAACTGGCAGTCAATTCCGGATTCAGTAAAGAACGGATAGAGTGTTCTACCACATCAAATACCATTTCCCCTAAAAGTGTTGGTGTGATAATCTGCGTTTTACTATTCAACGACAAATACTTAATATGTATCAGTTTTTTCAAAATCTCGGCACGGGTGGCACTAGTGCCAATTCCACTTCCCTTGATTTGTGCTCGAAGCTCTTCATCTTCAATCAGCTGTCCTGCATTTTCCATAGCAAGAATCATGGAACCGGAGTTGTAGCGTTTCGGTGGCGAAGTCTCCCCTTCCTTAATACTAAGCTCCGTCACCTTTAGGACATCACCTTTTCGAATCTGCTTCACAACTTCAAAGAGTTCTGCATCCGCATGGTTATCATTTCCTGTGCCAACTACTTTCAAGTATCCTTCCTCACTTAATACCTTGAAGCTAGAAAAGAACTGTTCTTCTTTCATCTGCGTTGTTATACTTACTTTATGATATACCGCTGGTGGATAAAAGATGCTTAAAAATCTTCGCACAATGGTGTCATACACCTGTTTTGCCGTGTGTGATAAACCAGCAAGCGCTGAAAGTCCCTGACCTGTAGGAATCATGGCATAGTGGTCTGTAATCTGTTTATCATTCACATAGCGGCTCTTTGGAAGGCTCTTATGACTTCCAAAGCTTAGAATGTCTTGTAAATAAGGTGCAGCCATGTGGTATTTGGACAAACCATTCAGATTTTTATGTATTTCCTTCGCAACTGCTGTGGATAGAACCCTGGCATCGGTCCTTGGATAGGTGATTAATTTTTTCTCGTATAGTTCCTGCGCAATGCGAAGTGTTTCATCCGGACTTATCTTAAAGCGTTTTGAACATTCATTCTGTAATTCTGCTAAGTTAAATAACAAAGGTGGGTTTTTCTTTTCCTGCTTACGCTCAATAGCAACAACGCTACATACAGGATTTTCACTGTTCAAATACTCAACCAGTTCCTCTGCCGTCTCTTTCTTTTTAAATCCATTTTCTTTATAAAGCAAAGGACTTTCAAAGTATTTGGAACCCGCTACTGCTTTCCATTCACCTTCAAATATCTGTCCTCCAGCCTCTATTTGGCTGACCACACGGTAAAATGGTGTTTTCACGAAATCTCGGATTTCCCTCTCTCTTCGTACCACCATACCAAGAACACAGGTCATTACACGCCCCACAGAAAGCACCGTATACTTTGTATTCAAATAATTAGAAATACTGTTCCCATATTTGAGGGTCAAAAGCCTTGAGAAATTAATCCCCATAAGATAGTCTTCTTTTGCACGTAAATAGGCTGACGCAGAAAGATTATCATACTCTGATAAATCCTTTGCTTCACGAATCCCTCGCAAAATTTCTTCTTCTGTCTGAGAATCAATCCAGACTCGTTTTCTTTGCTTTCCCTTTACCTCTGCCATCTGCTCCACAAGGCGATAAATATATTCTCCCTCTCGTCCCGAGTCGGTACAGACATAAATGGTATCCACATCCGGGCGATTTAACAACCCGCTGACAATTCTAAACTGCTTCTCAACATTTGGAATCACTTCGTATTTGAATTCCTCTGGCATAAATGGAAGAGTCTCAAGACTCCATCGCTTATATTTTTCATCGTAAGCCTCGGGATAGCTCATTGTAACAAGATGACCTACGCACCATGTAACAATGGCGTTGTCCCCTTCCAAATACCCGTTTTTTCTTTTCGTATTTAGTTTTAATGCCTTGGCAAACTCCTGTGCCACACTTGGCTTTTCTGCTATAAATACTGATTTTCCCATAGTTCTCCTACTATTTTCTATTATGAAACATGTTTCCGAGCCAGCTCCATGGTGAACGCTTGGTCTTTGGCTCACCCTTTTCTACGGACACTGCCTCTCTCATGAAAATCTCCTGAGAAATAATCTCTTCTCCTCGTTGTCTTTTCTTCACATAGCTTCCATCACTTTGCATGGTACGTGCTTTCGTATTATCAGCAAGCATCACTTCCAATATATGATTGATACGTTCTTTTATAGACTCTTCTATAATCGGACAAGCTACTTCCACTCTCTTTTCTGTATTTCGTGTCATCATGTCTGCAGAACCTATATAAAGTTTTTGCTCCTTGCCATATCCAAAGCTGAAAATGCGAGCATGTTCCAGATAACGTCCCACAATACTGGTCACAGAAAGATTCTCTGTTACTCCTTCCACACCAGGTAGAATACAACAAATTCCACGTACAAGCAAATCAATTTTCACTCCTGCCTGTGAAGCCTCCGCAATTTTCTGGATAAAGTCCATATCGGTGACCGAATTCATCTTCATGATGATACGTCCATCCTCTCCTTTTGCAATCTCCCTGTCAATAAGTTCAAGGACAGACCTTTTTAAACTGTTAGGAGAAACAAGGAGATGGTTATACTGTCCATCCAAATTTCCAATAGACATGTTTTTAAAGAAATTGGAGGCATCCTCCCCAATCTCTTTATTGGCTGTCATTAGTGAAACATCCGTATAAAGCGCTGCTGTCTTTTCATTGTAATTACCGGTGCCGATTTGGGTAATGTATTGAATCTCACCTCGATTACGGTAGGTAATCTGACAGACTTTTGAGTGCACTTTATATCCTTCAAAGCCATAGATTACTCTACATCCTGCTTCTTCCAAGCGTTCTGACCAATCAATATTGTTTTGCTCGTCAAACCTTGCTCGAAGTTCAATGAGAACCGTAACCTCTTTTCCGTTTTCTGCCGCCGCACAGAGATACTCCACAAGTCTTGTCTTTTTCGCAAGACGATAAATGGTAATCTTAATAGTCATAACATTTGGGTCAACAGAAGCTTCTTTGACAAGACGTAAAAAGGGCTCCATACTTTCATATGGGTACGAAAGCATAATATCCTTGCGTTTTAACTGTCGGATAATGCTTCCCTCTTGCACATGCTTAGAAGGTTGCGGTGAAAATGGTGGTTCCACCAAGGAACGTTTCATAGATTCCGGAATCTTATTGATAATAGAATAAATATATTCCAGTTTCATGGGCACCTTGGTTCTAAAAATCTGTTTTGGTGCGAGCTGTAATTTTTCGCAAAGATAGCTCTCCATCTCTTTTGTTAATGGGAAAGCAACCTCCATGCGCACTGCTGCTAATTTTCTTCTCTTATGAAGTGTCTGCTGCATGCGCTCCCGAAAATCTTCGTCCTCATCAAAGGATTTATCATCCGGTGAAATATCTGCATTTCTTGTCACACATAAATAATTACGCTGAGTAATCTCATATTGTTCAAAGATAAGCTCCAGATATTCCATAATCACTTTTTCCATACGAATATAACGTATATCATGACCTGGAAGGAACAAAATATCAGAAATGAATTGTGGCACCGGAACAATACCCATCATAGATTTATCCTTTGTACTTAGATTTGCAATTACATAAATTTTATTATTCAGCAAATGTGGAAATGGATGATTCACATCCACAATCTGTGGCGAAAGAACCGGTAACACCTGCTCCTTAAAAAAGCGTTTTACATACTTTTTCTCCGACTGCTCCAATTCCTTGAAAGACAAGCCACAAACACCATAAGGATGGAGCTGTTTTTTAATCTGAGCATAAGTGCGTTCCCGTTCCTCATATAAAGCCCCCATGGCATCATAGATTGCATCCAACTGCTCCCTTGCAGTCATACCGGAACGCGCATCCACAGAATCATCTTCCATCATTACCATATCATAGAGGCTTCCTACACGAATCATGAAAAACTCGTCCAAGTTGCTTGTGAAAATAGCCACAAACTTCATTCTCTCCAATAGAGGTACTGTCAAATCCTGTGCCTCTTCAAGCACGCGTTGATTAAAGCGAAGCCATGATAACTCTCGGTTCTGTGTGTAATTTAGCTTTTTATTACTCATGGTAAACACCCCACTTTATTTCTCTGCATTTAGCATACCAAATATCACTCTTTTTTTCTAGTAGGTTATGTGATATTGCATAAAAAATGCCAGAGAAGAAATTGTTCTTCCCCAGCATTTCTAGCATGATTATTTGGCCTGAATATATCCCTTGGCAGTCAATGTCTCTGCACAAAGAATAGCACCACCTGCTGCTCCTCTTACTGTGTTGTGTGATAATCCAACAAATTTGAAATCGTATACACTATCTTCTCTGATACGTCCTACAGAAACTCCCATACCATTTTCATAGTCCACATCCAATTGTACTTGCGGACGATTGTCTTCTTCTAAATATTGAATAAACTGTTTTGGCGCACTTGGAAGTTCTAATTCCTGTGGAAGCCCTCTGAAGTTTACGATACGGTCAATTAATTCTTCTTTCGTAGGTTTCTTTGCAAATTTTACAAATACAGCTGCAGTATGTCCATTTAATACAGGAACACGAATACATTGTGTTGTAATGATAGGACCTTCTGCTTTTACAATCTCACCATCTACAACTTTTCCCCAGATACGAAGTGGCTCTTGTTCACTCTTTTCTTCTTCCCCACCGATATATGGGATAATATTTTCCACCATTTCCGGCCAATCTTTGAAGTTCTTACCCGCTCCTGAAATGGCTTGATATGTAGTTGCAACTACTTCTGTTGGTTCAAATTCTTTCCATGCAGTAAGGACCGGTGCATAACTTTGAATCGAACAGTTCGGTTTTACTGCTACGAAACCTCTTGTTGTGCCAAGACGTTTCTTCTGTGCCTCAATCACTTCAAAGTGCTCTGGATTGATTTCCGGAACTACCATTGGTACGTCTTTTGTCCAACGGTGAGCACTGTTGTTAGAAACAACCGGTGTCTCAGTCTTTGCATATGCATCTTCAATTGCTCTGATTTCTTCTTTTGACATATCCACAGCAGAAAATACAAAATCAACGCTTGCTGCTACTTTTTCTACTTCGTTAACATTTGCAACGATTAAGTTCTTCACTCCTTCCGGCATTGGAGTTGTCATTTTCCAACGTCCGCCTACTGCTTCTTCGTATGTCTTACCGGCTGATCTTGGGCTCGCTGCCACAGTTACTACCTCATACCATGGATGGTTTTCCAACAATGCGATAAAACGTTGTCCAACCATACCGGTTGCTCCAAGAATCCCTACTTTTAATTTCTTATCCATAATATTTCCCTCTTTTCTCTCGTATTCATTAGAAAAATTGCCTATAATGTGAAAATGTTATACCATTTTCACGCAATATGCAAGACTTTTTTGGATTTTTGCCACTTTCTAGCCATGAAGTAAATACTCTGCATATATGGCAATTACTTCTTCCATAGCAGCCTTACTTGGTGCCCCGATGGTCATACGTTTTTCTACACAAGTCTTCATACTGATTGCTTCATAAACATCATCCCCAAACGCCGGTGAAATTGCCTTATATTCCTCCAATGTCATATCATCTAATGCGATGTCTTTTTCGATGCAGTATAAAACAAGCTGACCAACGATTCCATGAGCATCACGGAATGCTACGCCTTTATTTACAAGATAGTCGGCCGCATCGGTTGCATTGGTAAAACCATTCTTAGCACTGTTTTCCATGACTTCCTTGTGGAACTTCATGGTACGAAGCATGCCTGTAAATAATGCAAGACATCCTTTTGCCGTATCAATTGCATCAAATACAAACTCCTTGTCTTCCTGCATATCCTTGTTGTACGCTAACGGAATCCCTTTCATGGTTGTAAGAAGTGACATAAGAGCTCCATATACACGTCCGGTTTTTCCGCGAACCAACTCTGCTATATCCGGGTTTTTCTTTTGCGGCATGATGCTGCTTCCTGTACTATATGCATCATCAATATCCACAAATTGATACTCATTAGAGTTCCAGATAATCACTTCCTCTGAAAATCTGCTAAGATGCATCATAATCGTGGAAAGCGCTGACAAAAGTTCGATTAAGTAGTCCCTGTCTGCCACAGAATCCATACTGTTGAGTGTTGGGCCGTAGAATCCAAGTAACTCTGCTGTATATTCTCTATCCAATGGATATGTAGTTCCTGCAAGAGCCCCTGAACCTAGTGGGCAATAATTCATTCGTTCATAAATATCATGTAATCTCGAGCGGTCGCGCTTAAACATCTCAAAATAAGCTCCCATATGGTGTGCCAATGTAATTGGCTGAGCTTTCTGCAAATGAGTAAATCCCGGCATAAAAGTCTCTGTATTATCTTTCATAATGTCTAATAAAACCTTTAAAAGTTCTTTTACCAGGACGTCGATTTCTTGAATCTCATCTCTTGTATAAAGTTTCATATCTAATGCAACCTGATCATTACGACTTCTTCCCGTGTGCAGTTTCTTGCCTGCTTCTCCGATTCTGTCAATCAGGGTTGCTTCTACAAAACTGTGAATATCCTCGTACTTGTCTGAGATTTCTAACGTTCCGGAATTCACATCGTCCAGTATTTCCTGAAGTCCTGCAAGAATCTGCTCCTTCTCCTCCACTGTCAAGATACCTTGTTTTGCCAGCATTTTGACATGAGCCATGCTTCCTTTGATATCCTGTGCATAGAACTTCTGGTCGAATGAAATCGACGCATTAAAATTGTAAACTAATTGGTCTGTTTCTTTTGTGAAACGTCCACCCCATAACTGTGCCATACTTACTTCTCCTTTTTCTCTCTTTGTCTATCGCGGAAGGAAAATTCACATCCGCAGTAATCCTGTCTGTATAAACCAAATTCCTTTGATAATTCTATAGAACGCTTATAACCATTCTTCTTTTTAAAATCGGACTGCAAATAGGAAATCCCATATTTGGCTCCTATTTTATTACCTATCTCATTTAACTTTTCTGCATTTTTCATCGGGCTGATACTAAGCGTAGTTGTGAAATAATCAAATTCGCCTTCTTGTGCCATTCTCGCAGCCTCCGCAAGACGAAGTTCGTAACATTTAAAGCAACGTTCTCCACCTTCCTTTAGATGCTCCAGCCCTGCCGCTATCTCGTAAAACTTATCCCTTTCATAGCTGCCTGCCAGAAATGAAACCGGATGTTTTACTTTCATATCCTGCAACAGCATCTGTTGCTCTAGAATCCGTTTCGTATATTCACTCTCCGGAAATATATTTGGATTATAGTAAAACACTGTAATTTCAAAATAATCTGACAGATATTCCAATACGTAACTGCTACATGGTGCGCAGCAACTGTGCAACAGAAGTTTTGGAACTTTCTCTTCTTTTTCCAGATTTGAAATCAGCTTCTCTAGTTCCTTTTGATAATTCATACATGCTTCTCCGATTTACCACAATGATGTGAATTATTATACTATTTTCTTACTCTGCATTCAAGCACCGATTCTTATTTTTCACATAAAATAAATCATATGAAAGGAGGTGCAAGATGGAAACTATATTGGAAATCAAAGATTTAAGTCACTCTTACCATAACATGGAAGGGGAAACACCTGCACTGTCTCACCTTTCCTACACCATGCAAAAAGGAGAATTCGTCAGCATCGTTGGTCCTTCCGGCTGTGGAAAATCCACACTGCTTTCTCTGATATGTGGGCTTATGCATCCTGAAGAAGGAACTGTGGAACTTCACGGAAAATTAATGGGATATATGCTGCAAAAAGATCATCTCTTGGAATGGCGGTCCATTTATAAAAATATTGTCTTAGGTTTGGAAATCAGACACTCCTTGACTTCCGAAACCAAGCATAAGGTTCAGGAATATTTAAACCAATATGGACTAGCTGATTTTGCAAATGCACGTCCATCGGAATTATCAGGAGGCATGCGCCAACGTGTTGCCCTTATCCGCACCCTTATTTTAGAGCCGGATTTACTCCTGCTTGACGAACCATTTTCTGCATTGGACTATCAGACCCGATTAAATGTTGCTGATGATATTGGCCAGATTATTCGTCGTGAAAAAAGGAGTGCCATCTTGGTAACCCATGATCTATCAGAGGCCATTAGCCTTGGTGACAAGGTGCTTGTACTGTCAGAACGTCCTGCATCCATCAAAAAAGTGATTCCTCTTCACTTCGAATTAAAAGAAGATACTCCACTCAATCGCCGAAATGCTCCGGAATTTAAAACCTATTTTAATATGGTGTGGAAGGAGTTGAATGAAAATGAATAAACCTTCAGCTATGCAAATACAATTTCTCAAAAAACACCGACAAAACGTGTGGATTGTACGCAGTGCACGGATTCTTCTGCTTGTCGGATTTCTCCTCTTATGGGAAATCACTTCCACTGTAGGAATCATCGATTCCTTTATTTTCAGCAGTCCTAGCAAGGTTGCCCTCTGCTTTTGGTCCATGGTGTTAGACAAAACCATTTTCCTTCATATTGGAATTACACTTTATGAAACTTTGGTAAGTTTCCTTCTGGTAACATTTATTAGCCTCCTTTGCGCCATGCTCCTATGGTTTAGTAAGAGAGCTTCGGAAATTTCGGAACCATTTCTCGTGGTTCTAAATAGCCTTCCAAAATCAGCTCTCGCTCCACTTCTGATTGTTTGGCTTGGGGCTACGTCAAGAACCATCATTGTTGCAGGTATGTCGGTTGCTATCTTTGGAAGCATTTTAAGTCTATATACTTGTTTTACGGAAATTGATGAAGAGATGTTAAAACTCATATACACACTTGGTGGAAATCGTTTCCATGCCATGATGAAAGTTGTAATACCAAGTTCTGTACCAACCATTATCAGCAACATGAAGGTAAATATCGGACTATGCCTGGTTGGTGTGATTATTGGAGAATTTCTTGCAGCTAGAAACGGGCTTGGGTATTTGATTATCTATTCCAGCCAGGTATTTAAATTAGACTGGTTACTGATGTCCATTTGTATCCTTTGTATCTTGGCCATGGGACTATACTCACTGATAAATCTTCTGGAGAAGCTGTATCAGAAACGTTTTTAAAATCATGTGCACTACAAGATTCACTAAAAAAGCAGCTGCGATATAACGCAACTGCTCTACATAATCTTCTTCACTCTATCAATCTGCTTTACAATTTCTCAACTGTCTCCGGCCGAAAACTCATCGGTAAAAGTTCCTTTAATGTATAGGTTTCTATACCATCCTTCGAAGCAAGATAAATCAAAAATTCATCCTTGCAAAATTCCTGCATTACTTGCCGGCACACGCCACATGGTGGAAATTCTCCGTCTAAAACACCATCCTTCCCACCGCAGATTGCAATCGAGGTGAATTCACGTTTCCCCTCACTCACTGCCTTAAAAAATGCCGTTCGTTCTGCACAATTTGTGGCAGAATAACCTGCATTTTCAATATTGCATCCTGTATATACACTTCCGTCCTTGCAAAGGAGTGCTGCACCTACTTTATATCCCGAATACGGACTGTATGCATTCATCATAGCCTCTTTTGCCATGGAAACCAATTGTTCTTTTATCATAAATTTCACGTCCTTCTTTGACTTTTTCCTACTCTAATTATACTCTAATATCTTGACATTGACTACCACCAATAGTAAAATTTTAAATAGGAATGCATATCTTTCGAAAGTGAGGAAACTAAGATGGCAAACGAACACAAAGATCAAATTAGAATCGTGCAAGAAACAGTAGCCGGAAAGGAAATCACATTTGCACATGTGATGGGTGGTCCGGACCCGATTATATATCAAAAACTGGGGTTGAACCCACAAGTAGACTATGGTTCTTCTGCAATCGGAATCATGAATATGACACCTCCGGAATCTGCAGTGATTGCTTCTGATATTGCAGTAAAAAGTGGAAACATCTATCTTGGATTCGCAGACAGATTCACAGGAACACTAATTATTACAGGTGAAATATCTGACGTTATGTCTGCTATGACTGAGATTGTGGAATATTTCCGTGATTCCTTGGAATATGTAGTATGTAAGGTAACAAAGAGATAGGAAGTGGAGTTATGACTCGAATCACAAAGGAACAACTTTTAGAAAAGATATTCCAAGACGATTACGAACAGCTCATGGGAAAGAAACTTCGCATGACCCGGGTTCGTGTTCCCGGAAAAGAAGTTTGCATGGCTCATGTGGTTAATCCGACAGATGAACGCATCTATCAGAATTTGGCTCTACATATTGGTGTACATGAAGGTGAAGATCACACTGGTGAATCTCTTGGTCTCATTCGTTTTACTCCTTGGGAGGCTGTTGTAGTGGCAGCTGATGTAGCAGTCAAAAGTGCCAATGTACAACTTTGTTTCATGGACCGCTTCTGCGGCTCACTGATTATTTCCGGCGCACTGGCAGATGTACAGGCTTCTGTGGAGGCAGTGGTAAAGTTTTTTGGTGAGGAACTGGGATTTAGAGTATGTAAAATACACAAAAGTTGAGATGGGATAGATTGAAACATGAAAAAATTATTTTTAATGGGAAGAAGCGAAGCAGGAAAGACCTCGCTTACTCAGGCACTCAAGGGCGAAGAACTCCATTATGTTAAAACTCAATATACGACTACGGAAGATAATACCATTGATTCGCCAGGCGAATATGCGGAATCCAAGCGTTTTAGTGTAGGGCTTGCATGCTTCTCTTTTGAAGCAGATGTGATAGCCATTGTGCAGGCAGCAGATGAACCATTTAATCTTTTCAGTGCCAGCCTCCGCTCATTTATACTAAGACCTTTAATCGGGGTTATCACTAAGATAGATTCTCCTTATGCCAACATCCCTATGGTTAGACAATGGATGGAGAATGCGGGATGTGAGCGAATCTTTTTAATAGATAATACTACACGCGAGGGCGTACAGGAACTCTTAGAATATTTGGAAGAAGATCTTCCAAAACTTACTATGGAACAAGCAAAATTGAAACAAGATTTAGGATTGAATGAATGGGATCCGATGCCAGAAGGCTTGGAACTACCATAATATAATACATAACACAAAAGGTATTTGCAGACCAAACAGTTTGCAAATACCTTTTTAATTAAAACTTTTCTACAATTCATTCAAATTATAAGAAGCAAGATATTCTTTTGTGTTCATAACCATCTCTTTAAACATCTCTTTCGCTTCTTCTCTCGTACAAGTCACAAGTGGATCATTTGAAAATGCATTGAAAATTGCTTGTAAATCTCTGTTTGCAATTCCCTCACTTATGGACTCCTGTTCAGCGCAAATTCTTGCAACAAGCGGATAAATTTCAACTGGAACTGCACCAGCCATAACTGGTATGACAGAGCCATCACGAAATACTGCATTAGTTTCTACCACTGCTCCCAAAGGAAGATTTGGAATCTGTCCGATATTCGGAACATTTACATTTGTAACAAATTCATCTAATCCCAATATGGCACGCATCTGACGAATGCCTTCCTCGCCAGTTGTGGTAATCTTAACAACTTCTTCTTTTTCACGTAATCGTCTGCTTTTTTCCAATTTCCCATCTCTATCATATCTACGCCACGATACACTAGTGAGCCCAAATCCCCAGTCACCAACCGATTCAGGGTCTTTTAGATACCATTTCCCCTCACAGAACTCTGCAAGGTGCCTGTCTCCTGCTGCTGCAATATAACCATATCTGTTAAATAGGTCTAATTTAACACGCTCTGAGCATCTAAAACAAGCATTCAGCCAATTGTTATCCACCTGTTTTCCATATCCCGTATCAGCATATTTTTTTGCAAACTCTGCATACACTGGGAACAAATCTATTTCCTTATACTGCGCTTTTGTAAGCCATGTAAAATGATTTACCGAAACCGGATTCACTTTTATGTCTTCTCTATTTTCTACTTTAATACCGCAGATATCCTCCAGTGCCTGCATCAATACTTTTTGTGTGCCAAATACTTCATGGCAACAACCAAATGCTCTAATCTCCGGAAATACACGATATAATGTCTTAATACAAAGTGTCATTGGATTTGTATAACTGATTACCCACGCATTTGGACAATATGCTTTGATGGCTAAACCAATTTCTTCATACATTGGAACTGTTCGCATGGCACGCACAATTCCTCCAGGACCAGTCGTGTCACCTACGGATTGATAAATACCATATTTTTCCGGAGTATGTACATCTGACTCCATCTCATCAAATGTCCCTGGCAGAATAGAAATAATAACAAAATCAGCATCCGTCAAAGCCTCGCCTATTTCTTTCACAGCATGATAATTCCAAACTGACTTCGCATCTTCACATTCATTGTAATAGTTTCCTATAATTTCATTATGCTGTGCTGCTTCATAATCAATATCGTAAAGATACACATCTCCCGATATATCATCACATGAGACTAAATCACTCATTAATCCCCATGCCCAACCACGGGAGCCTCCTCCTACATACGCAATTTTAAGTTCGTCCACCTTATTGCCTATTCTTTTCATTCCCTTATGTTCCTTTCAACTACGTTATTCTATGGTTCTATTCACATACAATCTTTGCAATACGCACAACAAGATTTCTCCCATACTTATACGGCACTGTCTTTATAACCACATTTTCATCAGCCTGGGTGTAATATACTTCCGAACCATCATCTAGCCAACTTACAGATACAATTTTACCTGGTAATTTGAATCTACTGTTATAATCCATATCTTTATAAATAGCTACATTCTGGTCTGCAAACATTGGCAAATTATGGCAGAATAAATAGTATAGATTATCAGTTTTCAAGATAAAATCATCTGGTTTCCCTTCTATCACAATATCTGTCGGTGCTGGTTTCCGAATTGCCTCATCATTAAAACGAACCCATTCACCAATCATGCCAAACATTGCTCTGTCCATTTCTCGTATACTTCCATCTGCCATCGGCCCAAGATTCATCAGCATATTTGAACGATATCTGCGACAATCTGCCAATTCTCGAATAAGTCGTGCCGGGGATTTGTAATTGAAATCATCTCTTGCATATCCCCAATGGTCTCCAAAAACCTCACACATTTCACTTGCCACATATTTGGGAGTACCTTCCATATTGATTGCTCCAGGTTTACCACGTTCGAAAGTTACACTGTCAAGTTCGATATGTCCTAATGCTCCTCTCGCGCCAAGTCCTGTATTATTCACAATCATTGCGTCCGGCTGATATTTGCGAATCATTCCATAAAGTGCGTCTTCTTCCCAGTCCTCATCTTTTTTCTTCCACATACCATCAAACCAAAAACCACCGATTTTCCCGTAATTCTTACACAAAACTTCTATACTAGCACGTAAATATTTCAAATATTCTTTGAAATCCGATTCATAACTTTTCTCATGCCAATCAAACATTGTGTGATAAAAAAATGGAATCACATCTTCTTTGCGACAAGCATCCACAAATTCTCTTACAATATCACGTCCACATCTAGAATGAGGCGCATCAAATGTACTGAGTCCACATGTATCGAACAAGGAAAATCCATCGTGATGACGGGTTGTTAGAGTAATGTATTTACAACCAGCTTTTTTTGCAAGGGCAACTAACTCCGTTGCCCAGTCTTTTCTTGGTTCAAATTGTTTTGGGAGTGAAAAATACTCTTCATCTGAAATTTGATTTGCATCCTTTGTCCACTCGCCGCTCTCCAATATACTATACAAACCATAATGAACAAACATTCCAAAACCCAACTGTTCAAAGTCCTTGATGTATTGTCGTATAATCATGTCATGCCACCTCTATTTATCTAATACTTCAACAATTGTACCTGTTTCCATTGCTTCATCTGCTGCGTAACACAGTAGATGACCAATAATGGAATCATCGATTATGGTGCGTGAAACAGAAGCCTCTTTGCCAAGCATCATATTGCAAAATTCCTGAACTAATCCTCTATCTCCTCCGAAATGTCCACCTGTTTCTCCTTGACGATCATTAAAATGGAAGCTTTCTTCTTTATAGCAAGATGTTGTCTTGTCATATTTGCGAAGGTGAAGGACTGCATCAGATACCCAACCCTCTATTTCGCCTTCTGTTCCCTGTATCCAAATACTTCTACCAGCTCTCATTGCTCCGAGAGTCAATGTATGTACTGCACTAGAACCATTTGCATAATTCACCATAACATTTTGATGGTCAACAATATCTCCATTTCCTTTGTAAATACATTCTCCATGTGGATTATACGTTTTTAAAGAATCTATTTTTTCTTTCATTGTTACATCTTGATGATTCTTTCCCGTACATTGCCAAGGATATTGTGGTATTTGACAATTATCAAGATACATACTTTGCACATCATACACGCATTTTTCGCGAATCTCTTTTGGACAGTCTACAAGACACTTTGTTCCTGAATTTTTAGGAGCCTTCGATTCAATAAAAAAATCTCTGCCACCATAACTTGAAACACTTACCGGTCTCGTATCATTATTCAACCAACAAAGTAAATCTATATCATGACAACATTTAGCAAGCAACAATGAAGAATTGCATTCTTTTCTGCTATTCCATTTACCCCTAATATAAGCAACAGAAGAATGAAAAGCCCCAACGCGTTCCGTTGTCTGAATATTCATTACTTCTCCAATTTCTCCCTTAAGAATCAATTCCTTTACTTTTTTATAAAAAGGTGCGTATCGAAGCACATGACACACCATCAACCTGCTACCACTTTTTTTTGCTGTATCACGTAATTTTAATAAATCCTCTTTATTGTTAACTAATGGTTTTTCCAAAAGCATATCATATCCTTGTTCTAGGAATGGTAAGGCAGTTTCTAAATGATATTGGTCCATGGTCCCGTTAATCACGCAATCCGCAATTTTACCCTGCACTAACACTTGTTCTATACTTGTAAAACATTTGTCTGGAGAAACATCAAAAACCTCCTGCATATAACGAAGTCTTTCTGGATTGATATCAATTGCTGCAGCAATTTCTAGCATTTTTAGGTTCAGCACGCCTTCTCTACAGTATGTAGTAGCTCTGTCTCCACAACCAACCACTACCACTGATATTTTTTTATTCTCGTCCATGTTATTCTCCTATATCATTCCTTGTTCTTTTTTTCATAACGTAAGCGATAAGAATACCCGAAATAACAAGTCCAATCAACGCTACAAATACGCCTTGCTGGGTATCTCCTGTTGTTGGAGATGTCTTATTCTCGACAGCATTAGAATCAGAGGAATCATCTTGTAGTACATTATTATCGTTTTCCTCGTTTGCTCCATTCTCTGCTAATTCATATGACAAATAATAAGAAATATCCTGTGCTGGCATAACATTGTAATTAAGGCCACTCCATTCTCCTATATATCCTTTCTTTGTCGGAATTTCACGTAATTCAAATGCATCTCCACAAATTACCTTATCCTCATAAAGTAAGTTGCCTGTTTCATCATAGTAACTTATTGTAAATTTATCCGTAGAAATCTCTAACTCCTGCAAGTTTGACGTCGTATAAGCTGTTCTTGTATCTGTGCTTGTTGATGTATACACAAAAGAAGGAAATTCACATCCACTTTGGATGACAACTCTGTCAAAACTCTTTGCCGAATATTCTGGTTTTAATCCATAGGAAATCGTATCCTCATATCCCCAAAGATTATAATAAACTTCCTCTTCATTGATAATCTCTTCCAAGGTAACCATATTCACACCTGAATACAAATATATATTCGACAACGTATTGTACTCTTTGAATTTATTTGAAACAATAGCACTGTCTCCTGCTCCGTTATAATCTTGTACAGAAAGCGAAAGAATGAATCTCACATCCCCTTCTGCTCCCATTAACTTTGCACTAGTAACAGTTGTGTCCACAACTGTCGGAGGGATAAATTCCGTTCTTTCGAAATATACGTTCTGTTCTGCCTGCTTAGAAGCGACAAATGTGGTTTCAAACTTGGCCTTATAAACAATCTTATCTGTTGTATTCCCTGTTGTATATTCATAAGATGGGAACTGACAACCCTCTTTAACAACAACTTTCGTGATATTTTCACCATTCCATCCATCTGCAAGCGAGAATGCAACACAACCCTTTTCTCCCCAAAGATTGTAATACTTCTCGCCACCCTGCCATACTTCGGCAAGTGTCTTTGATTCATCTCCTCTATACAACACGATACTATTTAGAATCTTATATTCAGCGATTTTATCAATCACAAAATTTCTAATTGTATCCGGATAATCCTGTGTTTCCAAGAACACTAACAATTTACCTCCATTTGCGTAACGAACGTGAACATTACTGATTCTAGTATCATATTCTACTGGTGTTTTATAAATAACCCAATCATAGATATACTTCACGTTATTTGGATCTGTCGTGTCCTTTGATGTATAAATTTCAGGTTTAACAAATACAATCTCTTTTGTTGTCCGAAAACCTCCAAGGTCTACTTGCGTCTCATTTGTGTGCAAATAAGATGGATATGTAGTTCCTTCTGGAATCACAATTTTGATAAGATTGCTGAATACCTCTTTCGTAAGTTCTATGGAAACAGTATTCGCATTCCCCCACATGTTATAATATTTTTGGTTTCTAAGTGCATTTTCTAATGTCACATATTCTGTATCACTAGTATACAATTGAATGGATTTTAAGTAATTGTAGTCCGTATGTGTAGCACCGATGGAAGTAGTTCCAAGTGGTGAGCCATCTGTTCTCGAATAATCCGTGTTGGAAAGTGTAAATGTAACAATCTCTGCATTGTGTCCGGTCTTTACTCCTGTCACTTCCGTAGTATCTGGTTCAATTGGTTCTGTTGTCTGCCACGAAAAAGTTCCACTTGCATTTATTGGCTTATAAAAGATAATCTCTTCTATCGCCTTAAATCCACCTGGCTGAGTCTGGGTAATTCCTACTTCTGGGTGTGTCGCATCTGTGCCTGCAAAATAAACAGCTCCTGTATAGGCCAATGCAGGGAATACCGTCTCTTTAGGAATTACTATTTTTGTAA
Source organism: Faecalimonas sp. (assembly GCA_045545895.1). Lineage (GTDB taxonomy): Bacteria > Bacillota > Clostridia > Lachnospirales > Lachnospiraceae > Faecalimonas. The sequence goes on along the minus strand of JAZQBW010000023.1, from coordinate 25,589 downwards.
TACTGTTATATACATCAACATCTGCAAACTCTATTGTTACCGTATTCAAATTGGCGAACATATTATAGAATTTAGAACCATTCTCTTTATCTAAATCACCTAACGTGTATTCTGTATCATTTATATACACCTTAATGTTACTTAAAAAATTGTAGTCCGCGTATCCTGCTCCCATCTGATAATTAGAACAATTCACATAGTCACTTTCAGAAAGAGCAAATGTAATTCCATTCATATTTGCATTGACACCACTCTTCAAGCTTGTCACAGTAATATCTGTCGGTTCAACGGCACCTGTTCCTGGAGCACTTTTTTCCCAGATATATTCCGTTAAAGAATTTGTATTATTAAACACATACTTAAACTCTTCTTTGGTTATGTACCCGCCTTGCGTTGCAGATGTACCTGCTATACTTGTGGTCCCAACATAAGAATACGCTGGAAAAACAGTTCCTTCTGGTATTAATATTTCCATCCCTGACGGAACAGCGCCATATGATTGTGGCACTTTAAAGGCAATGCTTCCTGCATTTGAACTTCGTACAGGAACATAGGTCCAACTACCCGCTTCTGCAAAAGCCTTTAGGCTATACTCTCCGCCATTTACAGTAATCTTGATTTTTTCCAAGAAATTATACTCTGACATTTTACTGCCCACGGCCATATTCTTTAATGACGCGACATAATCGCTTTCCGAGAGCATAAAGAGAACACTTCTTCCTGACCAGCCTTTATCTGTCTTCACGTTCACTTCTGTTTCAGTTTTTGTTGTTCGCTTTTCCCAAATATATTCTGTTGCAGATTCTGTATTATTAAATACATACTGAACTTCTTCAACAGTTATATACCCAGCCTTGGTGCCGGAAGTGCCTGCTGCATTTGATGTACCCACATATGCATAAGATGGAAATACTGTTCCTGAAGGAATCGTAATTGTCATACCTGATGGTACTGCTCCATAAGACTGTGGCACCTTAAATCCAATGCTACCTGCATTTGCAGAACGAGCTGGCACATAAGTGAAACTTCCTGCTTCTGCGAAATCACCTAGTGAAAACGAAGAACCATTATATGTAATTGTAATTTTTTCTAAAAAATTATATTCACTGATTTTACTTCCGACAGACACATTCTTCAAAGTAGCAGCATAGTCGCTTTCTGACAACATAAATAATACGCTTCTACCCGACCATCCTTTATCTGTCTTTACATTTACTTCTGTATTTACTGTACCATCTGCATTAGCTGCATTGGTGTTAACTCCTATATAAAAACAACTACTGACCATTAATACTAAGGCAAGAACTGTACATAATATTTGCTTTACTTTTTTCATATAATCAGCCCCTTTCTAACCTTTCACACCGATAGCGGATACACCTTCTATCAATTGTTTCTGGAACAATGCTTGCAATACAACAATTGGTATCATCATAAGAATTCCAACTGCCATTTGCACATTTGGAAGGTTGGTTGCATTTGCAAGATCTGCAAAGTTTTTATAGAGAGCTAAGGATAATGTCCAACTCTCCTTCTCTGATGAAACATACATCAAAGGCCCCTGAAAATCGTTCCAATGAGTTGCAAATCCAGTAACTGCCAAATAACAAAGAACTGGCTTAATCATTGGTAATATAATACTTGTATAGATTTTAAAATTGGAAGCACCATCTATAATCGCCGCTTCACAATAAGAGTCTGGAATGCCTTTGATAAACTGTCTAATCAAAAATATATTCATTGCTCCACCACCAAACCATATTGGAACACTAAGTGGGAGAAGTGTACCTGTCCAACCAATGTTCAAATAAATAGAATATAATGGAATACCGGTAACTGTCCCAGGAAGCAATACGGTTGACAGAATCAGACCAAACATAAAGCCTTGTCCCTTAAATTTCAATTTAGACAATGCATAAGCACTCAATGGTGCTGTAACACAAACACCAAGAATGTTAGAAGCACACACTACCAGTGTATTTCCAAAATATTGCAAATACTCCGGTGACAACGCTGTCTTAAATGGCTCTAAGTTAACGTAATCTGGCCACAGCGAAGGCAACTCTAACAACTGATAATCCGGCATAATTGATTTAATAATCAAACAATATACAGGGAACAGAAAAATCGTAGCGAGCAATATATAGAAGAAATAACTAAATACATATCGCACTATTGTTTTCTTTTTTATTTTTCTTTTCTTCGCAACAGCCATCTACGATTCCTCCCCATAATAAACCCATTTATTTGTCTTAAAAATCGTCAGTGTAATTCCGCCAATAATCACAAACAATAGCCATGACATCGCACAAGCATATCCAAAGCCGCCTGCTCCACCGAATGCTGCATCATAAATTTTTACAACAATAAAATTCAGTTCCGGATCAGCAACTCCATTTCGCAGGGTATACATATTACCGAACACCTGCAAAGCACCAATAATGCCAGTAACTAACTGATAAAATACCATTGGTGTTGTCATCGGAATTGTAATCTTAAACAGACTTTGGAAATAATTGGCTCCATCAATCTTTGCTGATTCATAAAGAGTATCCGGAATATTCTTCATTTGAGCAATCCACATCAATGTACCACCACCCCAACCAATGATACTTGTAATGATCAAAGTTGGAAATACGGTCTCAACATTCTCATAAAAAGTATAGGTCGGAAGTCCTATCGAATCCAAAATCAGATTAATATATCCTGAATTTACTCTTGTTATATCCTTCCAAAGCAATGAATTCGCAATTGCCGGAATCAAGCTTGGCAAAATGTAAATAATTCGAAAGGTCTTTTCACCGCGTATTCCACGATTTAAAAATAACGCTAATGCATAAGTCCCCACCATGCGAAGACTCACTGATACAATTGCATAACGAAATGTTAAAAACAACGCTCTTCCTACACTATTCCAATCTGTTGTAAAAATCTTTTCATAGTTATGCAGTCCAAAATTCACCAACTGGTTTGTTGCACGTAGTGGATAATAATCATGGAAGCTATATACCAAAGACACAATCATTGGAAGTAGTGTAAATAATAAAAGTCCTGTAATTACTGGAAGTAAATAAACATAACCTCCATAATTTTTCTTAAACGTTCTCCATGAAAATTGTTTCTTTGTTTTCATGCTATATCACTCCTATTCAGCAACATGTGCATTAAATGCCTTGATAACATCTGCCAATTTTGCATCTCTTGATTCTTTTTCTCCATTGTTTCCTATTTCAAGAAAACTAAAGAATCCTGTAACTGTATAACGTGCTTGCGTACGTTTATATGGTGTCATGCCATTAAACGTTCTCTGCTGCAATTCGCCACCTGCAAGAAATGCTCCATGATTCATGTTTTGCTCTGCATTCCACTGACGCCATGAACCAGTTTCTGTCAATGATTTTAAGACTGGGACTCCAAGCCCTGTTTCTCCTGCTACCTGTTGCCCTTCTTCTGTAATAATAAACTTAATAAAATCCCATGCAAGTTCAGAAACCTTTTTCGTCACACCATTTACCGTCTGTTCTTCATCAGCATGAATGGTTGTAATACCATAACCGGAGCAACCAGCAGCCACATTTTCCCCTGGGAATGGTAGGAAATCAATGTTGTCACTTCCAAGCTGATTTGCCATACCTACAACCAATGGACGAGAAACTATGGTCATGCAAGTTGTACCTGCGTTGAAATTATCTTCATTATCAACCATATATTCATATTTCAAAATATTATCATACAACTCATCTAAGATTGCCGTATTTTTTGCACTATCAAGATTCAAAGTATTGTCATTTTTTAAAATACCATCTGTTCCACAGTTTGCAAAAATTGTAGTATATATCGGTTCCCACGATGAAAATAAACGAATTACACGATATCCCCTATATGCACGGTCACTCTGTGCGTTTGTCTCAATTGCACTATTCACAGATTGAAGAAATGCATAGAATTGCTCCATATTCCATCCTTGAGATGTATCTGGAATTTCAACGCCCAAATTAGCCAAAAGCGTTTTGTTATATACAATCGTTGGCTTATTATAATCACGTGGTGCAAAGTAGAGACCATACTCTGGAGAATCATCTTCAGAAGCTGGTTTGTATTCACCAGTATAGGAAGCCGCCTGTAACATGGCGTTATAGTAATTATCATATGCAGTTTCCTCGCTTGCCTCATAGTATGATCTCAAATCTACAAAGTAACCTCCCTCTGCTGGTTCAGCAAAGGCAGCATCATCCATCCACACTACCATTGGAAGTTTTTCTTGAGTAGATGCATATGCTGTTATATAATCCGTAATCTTTGTATGACCTCCGAAATCCTTGACAATAATATTCACATCCGGATTAGCTTCTTCATAAGCTTTCTCCAATGCTGCCATTACAGTCGTTTCGCCTTCTTCTACCTGGCATGCTACCGTAATGTTAAACTTGTCCTCTTCAAAATCTTTTTCCTTTTGGGTGCTGCTTCCTTTGCCGCACCCAAATAGAGAAATAATCATAGTTGCACTCAATAAAAATGCAATTGCTTTTTTCATGTCCAACTTTCTCCTTTCATACCCCTATTATTATCTAACTTCTACAATCGTATCTGCAAATGGCACTGTTACAATTGCTTTACCATTTTCTACTATATAATTATTAGTTTTAACATTATCCACATAGACAGATGCACCATCTGTGTAGTCCAATGCAATTTTAATTGTAAGACCAGTTGTAGCACCTCTTACAGAGTCGATTCTGACTGCATCTTCATATATACTGACATCGTATTTCACGCCACAGAACGCAAGGTTTTCTATTTTCCATCTGTCCATAGTAGATGGGAGATTCGGTGTTACACATAATTTGTTTCCATCTTCTGTGTTAATTCCAAAGAAGCCGTACGGAACAGCTGCTACTGTCAAGATAGATTCCGTGAACTCTCCATCAATACCTACTGCTCCATTTCCATTTCCTCTGCTACCATTTTGCATCGTAATATTTTGCGAATTGTAATATGGTAAATAGAAATTCTTTGCTGTCTCACTACTGTTTTTATAAGCGGCATCCACTTTGTCATACCATGTCTGAATTGCTTTCAGTCTGCCGTATGCATTATCTGCACCAAGCACATCCATTCTACTCACCAGATCATAGTATGAGGTATACATAACAGCTCCACCAAATTGAACTTCATTACCATACCCTAAACTTGTAACATTTGATAATTTATCTAATGCTAAGTATCCATAAATACTATTTTTATTTTCCACAGTTGCAGAACGAGGTGCAAATTCATAATCATATAATCCTAAAGATGAATCTCCATTCACCGCTCTATCTCCGTTTATCCACGCTAAAATAGATGCTGACTGCGTTGCATCTGCAATACCAAGTTCTACAGCTTGAAGATTCCATGTGGTATAACCGTTATCAACAACATTGCCTTTACTATCAATTCCTGCTGCAAATCTACCAGTTGCATTATTGTAGAACCCATTATCAGACACATCTGCTCTCATTGCATTTAATACAGAAGCCGCAATATCTTTTAATTCACTTATTGTTTTCGAATATGCCTTTGAGGTCAATCCCAATGCCGTTCCAGCATTCAAAACACTTGTTGAATCTGATACAACAATGCCTTTTTCAGAGAGGAGCTGTTCCATTTCTGCAAGGTCTACTAATGCCTGATAGAAATACATATTAGATTCAAAATCATACTCCGGCGTATACAGAACATCCCAATATCCACTATCAACACCATTTACCAAACTATCTCTGTCTCCACTGTGTCCATAAAGATATGACTGAGAAATCAAACTACGTCCACTATCATACATCTGCATATAGAAATTCATTGCTTGTCTAGCTTTTGTAATGTTATCTTTCAAAAATTCCCAATCACCAGTATAATCAAAATACTGTTTCATAGAAGAAATATAGATACCATTTGTGTTAGGACTTCTTGTATCAAAGGATGGTCTCACATAATTCAATGCAAAATCTCCACTAAGAGTTGTTCCGTTTTTTGCACGAATTTCTATTTTTAAACTGTAAATATCTGAACCATTTCCATTAGAACCAATCCATGTGGAATTAGTGTACATTGGAAGCCAAAGCATGTGCTCGTAATTTTCTGTAAATTCATAATTCACCGTTGCCAGGTCGCTTACTTTCACTGTTGTATATTCACCATTATGTGATGTGTTAAACAAAATATAAATATCATCAATATTCTCATAGTCTAAAGTATTCATTCGCAAATCAATTGCAAGCCACGGAGCATATTCTGTACTTATAATGGAATCATAAATAAATCCCAATCCCGGAGAATCCTTTACAGTAAAATCTATAGTAGACAATGAGTTGGCTGTTCCTCCATACACACCATTAGCAATTGTGGCATTAAAATTACTGCTCCATACACTTAATTCTGTATCCTGTTCATTTGTATCCTCATGAAATTCCCAGAAACGTGCATTTGAATCTGTATGCTTCGCATTTGGAAATGGCCAAGACATAGAGCGTTTCGCATTGTCTGTAAGTAAGTTAATAGCAGTATCTTCTATATTATCATTACCATCCCACGCATATCCGTATCTATCAACAATTACATCTTCAAGAATCTGTTTTTGTCCTGCAAGACGATCAATTTCCAATGTATCAGACGAATCAAACCATGCTAGTCCCTGTGTGTTCCATCCCACATTAAAAATACCATCCACATATGTTCCTATCTTATAAGTTGTAGTGGTCATATCTCCTTCTACGTAGTCATTGTAACCAACATGTCTCTTGAAGTAATCATTCAGGAAATAATCCAAGTTGATATCTGAACTTCCAAAATACGTCAAACTGTTACTTTCTTTTTTGTAATTGTGCAATACTCTACCAAGCAACACTTCGCGAATTAACTGAACATCATGCTCATCTGTGTCATAATCATCATCACAATCTGAAGTCAGATTGTGTCTAAATCCGTTTTTAATATACTTTTTCGCACAAACGATATCTTGACTTGTAATAAATCCTGAACCATCTGCATCTGCACTTACATTAGATACCGGGCATGATACATCCTTCCATGTCCCGTCTGTATCTTTTTCAAATACCTTTTCTGCCTTAACTTCATAACCACTCATTTCCATCTGGGTCGCAGGATAGGTAGTAGAATTCTTTGTTCCACCTGTATAATCGTAAGCTGGGAACACAGAATTTTCCGGAATAACAATTCTAACTGCATTCGCATATGTATCTGCATCTACCGATACAGAAAGTGTATTTTCTTGTTGCCACATTGTATAATACACGTTGCCTTGATTTGCAGTACTCAACAACTTATAGTTTGTATCGTCTGTATATACACGAATCTGGCTAAAATAACTGTATTCTTTGTGTTTTATATTTGCTATCACATTTGGCAAATCACTGTTTGGATAGTCACTGTCTGAAAGTTTAAACGTAATAGCATTATTCTGTAACACAATGTTTTCAACCGTAGATTCAATTGTTCTTGCCTCTGTTTTCCACCAATGTGTTCCAGAAGTATCTGAACTATTTGTTGAAAAGACGATATCTTTATCTACCACATAGGTAGTCATTACTGCTCCACCATTATTGGTATATGTGTAAGAAGGAAATTCGCAACCTGCTTTTATAAGTACTTGCGTAATATTCGCCGTTGTATATGTAGTAGTGGTAGCCCCTGCTTGGAATGCAACACTTCCCGTTTCACCATATAGATTATAAAATGCCTGTTTACCATCATAATCATAAACTTCGCTAAGGGTTTTTGCTTCTCCATTTACAAATACAATAATGTTATCCAGCGTATTGTATTTGGCTAAATTTGTTGCATTGATTGATGTATTTTTTTCACAAGTGTAATCATTTTCCGACAAAAAGAATAAGAGACGACTATCACGTAGTTGCACGTCTTTTACTTGTGTTGTTTTTTCTTCTACCTCAACATATGTTTCCCATATTCCATTATCACCTTTTTCGTAGACAATATCGCTTGTTACTCGATAACCTGCTTTTTCTACAGTAATTCCTGCTTTCGCATTAACATAGTAATTATAAGATGGGAACACGGTTCCAGCTGGAATTACAATCTTAACTGCGCCAGTTAATGTAGCATCTGCACATTGTACTGCAATACTGTTCTGTACTCCTAACATATTGATAAAGACATTGCCGGATGCCTTATAAAGTAAACTTAATGTCTGATATTCTGATTCACTAGTGTAAACCTGAATTTGATTCATAAAATTGTATACACCACAGTAATTTTTAATATCAATATTTCTGTTTGCACTTACGGTTGATGCATTTTCAGGATAATCACAAGTGCCAAGTGTCATTCTCAAAAAATAAGTAGAATCACTATGCAAAAAAGTTTCTAACGACGTAACCGTTGTATCTGCCGGTTCAACTGGCTCTGTTGTCTGCCATGTAAATGAACCTGTGGCATCAATCGGTCTGTAGAAAGTAATCTCTTCTGTTGTCTTAAATCCACCTGCACTTTCCTGTGTGCTTTCAACTGCTGGATGTGATGCATCTGTACCCGCAAAATAGGTAGCTCCGGTATGCGCTAATGATGGAAAAATTACATCTTTCGGAATCACAACTTTTGTAACGCTGTTATATATATCAGCATCAGCGAATTCAATTGTTACGGTGTTTGAATTTGCAAACATATTGTACCATTTAGCACCGCCATCTTTATCCAAATCATCTAATGAATATTCTGTATCTTCTATAAAAACTTTAATATTACTTAAGAAGTTGTAATCCGTGTAGGAATCTCCCATCCGATAGTTCGAGCAGTTTACATAGTCGCTATTTGATAAAGTAAAGGTAATTCCATTCAGACTAGTATTAACACCACTTTGCAATTTTGTAACAGAAATTTCTGTTGGTTCTACTTCCGTCGATTCCATATAAGTTTCCCACATATATTCTGAATCTGAATTTGTATTACTATATACATAGCTACGTTCTTCCGTTGTGATATAACCGCCTAATACAGTACTCGTTCCATCAGCGGTAGTTGTTCCCACATATGAGTAAGATGGAAATACGGTTCCGGCTGGAATTGTAATTATCATTCCCGTTGATACTCCACCATACGCGGATGAAATTTTAACTCCTATACTGCCTGCATTAGCAGACCTTACCGGCACATATGTCCAAGTCCCTGCCTCAACAACATCTTTCAGCGCATACGTTGTTCCATTTATTGTAACTGTGATTGTTTCCAAGAAATTGTACTCTGTAATTTTTGTTTCATTGACTACATATCCCTTTATGCTTGATGTATAATCACTCTTTGACAACATAAATAACACGCTTCGTCCTGACCAAGCCGAATCAGTTTTTACACTTGCTTCTGTCTCTGTTTGGGTAGATAACTTTTCCCAAATATACTCTGCCGCCGATGTCGTATTGTTAAATACATACTTATATTCCTCTGTTGTTACGTAACCTCCCACTACCGATGCTGTACCGTCAGCCGATGAAGTTCCCACATAGGCATAGGATGGAAATACTGTTCCCGCCGGAATTGCAATTTCAAGTCCTGTCGGAACTGCTCCATATGATGCTGGAACCTTAAACCCAAAGCTACTTGCATTGGCACCTCGTGCCGGTACATATGTCCAGCTGCCTGCTTCTGCAAAATTTCCCAGTGTATATGTTGTGCCATTATATGTAACTGATATTTTTTCCAAGAAATTGTACTCAGATATCTTGCTTCCCATCGCAACATTCTTGAGTTCTGATGTATAATCACTTTCTGACAACATGAAAAGTACACTGCGCGCTGACCATCCTGTATCGGTTTTGATATTTACATCTGTATCTTTCTGTGTACTTGACTTTTCCCAAATGTATTCGGCATCGCCACCTGTATTTCTAAATACATATTTATATTCAGCTGTAGTTATATAGCCACCTACTACCGTAGATGTACCTGCTACACTTGCGGTTCCTACGTATGCATATGACGGAAATACTGTTCCCTCTGGAATTGCAATTTCAAGCCCTGTTGGAACTGCTCCATATGATGCCGGAACTTTAAATCCAAAACTACCCACATTAGCACCTCTCGCCGGTACATATGTCCAGCTACCTGCCTCTGCGAAATTTCCAAGTGTATATGTTGTACCATTATATGTAACTGTGATTTTCTCAAGGAAATTGTACTCACTAATTTTATTTCCCATAGCTACATTCTTAAGGTCCGATGTATAATCACTTTCTGACAACATAAAAAGTACACTTCTAGCAGACCATCCTGTATCGGTTTTCACATTCACTTCCGTATTTGTCGTACCATCTGCATTAGTTGCCGCCTTCGTATTAAACTCTCCATAAAAAGCCGTCGTCAGTATCATTGCAATTACTAATATAAAACTGACAATTCTTTTTATCTTCTTCATAACATTTCTCCTTCCTCTGTATTATCGAACTTCAATAATTGCCGAAGCAAACGGAACCGTTACAATCACCTTTCCATTTTCTTCTATATAATCTTTCGTCTCGTTACCGTTTACATATACGGAATAGTTCCCTTTCTTTGCATCCAAAGAAACCTTGATAGAAAGATTCTTTGCATCACCACGCACAGAATCAATTCTCACAGCATGATCATAAATCGTTACATCATACTTCACAAAATTGAAAGCCATATTTTCAATCTTCCAATAATCCATCTCCTTTGGAAGGGCCGGTGCAATATTTAATGTCTTTCCATTATCTGAACCAATCCCGAAGAATCCATGTGGTACTGCTGCAAGTGCAAGTAATGATTCTTGGAACTCTCCGTCTAAACCGACAATACCACTTCCACCACCATCATGCACACCGCTTTGTGGTGTGATATTCAATTTCTTCTTGTAATAATCCCAGTAAAAATCAAATGGCTGAGGATCTTCATTTTCGTTTATGTAATAATCGTATACTTTGTCATACCAACCCTGAATGCCTTTTAATCTCTCAAACGCATCATCTGAACCATTGTTATCGATACGATTCATTAAATCGTAATACGAGAGGAACAGTGCAGCGCCACCATATTGGATCTGCTTAATTCCAAAAGGTACACTTCCACCAATCGCATTTTCATAATATCCAGTAAATAATCCGTCCTTATTTGTAGTGGTAATACGTGGTGCAAATTCATAAAAGTAAATATCTTCCCCAACGGAACCCTTGCTTTCCTCATCTTCTTCTATAGTACGCTCGCCACAAATCCATTCCATAATGGATTTTGTCTGTTCTTCGTCGGCAATTCCTAAATAAACCGCTTCCATGTTCCACATTATATAGCCATAGTCCAGTTTTTCTCCGTTTGCGTCATAGCCTGCAATAAATCTTCCAGTTCCTTCGTCATAAAATCCAGTCTTCGCTTCATCATCTGTACTCTTACGAAGTTCTGTGAGCACCTCCTCAGCAATTGAACGAAGTGACTTCGCATCCCACGTATAGTTGCTAACAGATTTATTACATTCTCTATCTGCCGTTAACACCTTGGATTGAGATTTATCTACTTCAATTCCTTCTGCCTCCATAACGTCTTCCAAATACGCAAGATCTACTAACGCTTTGTAAAAATACATATTAGATTGGAAATCGTAATCTGCCATATAGAGGACATCCCAATATCCATTTGTCAAACTGGTACTCATTCTCTCTGCAGCTGTTTTCGCTGATTTATCCCCCTCATGTCCAACCATATAATTTTGACTATTTAAGTGACGCTCTGCATCATACATCTGCATATAAAAGTTCATTGCCTTTCTAGCTTCCACCATTGCTTCTTTCAAATATTCTTTGTCACCAGTAAAAGCATAGTAGTACTTCAGGCATGTAATATAATTGGAATTTCCATTTACATGTCTAGTATCATAAGATGGTCTCACATAATTCAATGCAAATCTACCATCAATACTTGTTCCCTCTTTTGCACGGATTTCGATTTTAATCTGTGCAATATCCAAGTTATCGTTAGAATTCCAATTTTTTTCAGCATACATTGGCAAGTAAAGCACATGCTCATATACGGAAGCAAAATCATAATCAATTGCAGCAATTTCCTTTACAGAAACACATTTTTCTGTCGACCACTCTTCTGATGCATCATTCTTATACCACACATAGATGTCTTCAATATTTCTATAATCATTCGTATACATTCTGAGATCTAGTTCTAAATATGGTGAATGGTAGGTCATAATAGTATTCACACCAGAGAGTGCCGGAGAAACAAATTCAAGTTTATTAACACCTTCTGATATTGTTCCAGTTAACAATCCATCTTTCTCTTCTGCATCGAAACTTGTAGTCCATGCACTTCCTTCATAAGCGGCATTGTCACCATTAAAGTCCCAATATGTACTCCATCCTTCTGAATGGGATGCCTTAGGAAATGGCCAGCCCATGCTGTGAGTTCCTGTATTAGCTGTACTTGTTGTTACCCCTTTTGTAGTGTCTGTACCATCCCAAACAAAACCATAGCGATCTACAGGAACAGAACGAAGTGTATTCTTAATACTCGTAAGTCGGTCAGAGTCCAGACTGTCAAAACTGTTAAACCATGTAAGAGACATTGCGTTCCATTCATAATTAAACATTCCATCAAAACCTGCACCTGGCTTGATGCTGTTAACAGCCATATCGCCTTCTTCGTCATCCACATAACCAACATGTCTTTTGAAAAAATCATTCAAGAAAAAATCCAATTCACTATCTGAACTTGAAAAATAAGTGAGTTCTTCACTTTCCTTCTCGTATTCATAGATATTTGCATCACTTTCTTCTTCGCCACACGCAGCAAGAGAAAGTAACATAATTGAAACAAGTGTAAGGCTGATAATACGTTTTCCTGCTTTACTTCTCAATTTCTTTCGCATTCTTCTTCCTCCTTTGCCTATGAATATATAATGTTATAATCACAACAATTCCAAGTAAACTCACAACACCACTTATTATTGCAACAACGATATTGTTATTTTCAGTCTGGACTGGAATCACTTCCTCTCCCTCTACCTGGAAGGAAAGTAGTTCATCTCCTTCGCTTATAATTGTGTATGTTGCCACATTGCCAGAAATCTTTTCTTGAATCTCGTATTCACCATCACCGATGATTGAAATATTTGATGCTCGAACTGCTTTATCTACTGTAATGTAATCATCGTTTTCTACTTTTGTTCCATCATAATATACTGCGAAATCACCCGCCGGCATTTTGCTCCACACTTCGTCCACATATTTGTAACTCACCGTTTCCTTGATTTCCTTGTCAGAGACAAATTTTAATCCTTCATTAAATGTAATACTCAAATCACCATCGCTATAGCTTTCCTTTAGAGTTTGTCCAATGTCAGAAATTTTTGAAACAATAATTGTAGCCACCTTATTGCCTGCCATGCCGTAATGCACCATAATAGCGCTGTTATAAGCCGCAGAACCTGAAAGCTCATCTATGGCAAGCCACTCAGCGATGTTGTATCCATTTATTTCTAAATTGTCTAATAACGAAGACTTATATCCTCCATACGCAATAGCTGCTGCCACGTCTTCGTTGTAATATTTTTCACCTAAAGCTGCTACCGATTTTCGGTTAAATGAATCTGGATTGCATACATAGTAGAGCGTAGAACCTGTAATTGCATTATTGAAATATACATCTATCTGTAAGTCTTCATTTGCATCTATCCTAGAACTAATACGTGTAACTGAAATTGGTGCATATTCCTTTTCCGATTCTCTCACATCTGTAATACTATCTACTGAATATACATGAAGCGCGTAACTCTGAGTTAATTTGTCTCCATTTGGAAATTCCATTCCTTCTGCAAGCTCTATACAGTTTCCCACGAAAAGTTTATCAGTATTAATAACTTCCCCATCGCCAACATATTTTTTATCAACACTAACTTGAAGATAATATCTACCTATGCTTTGCCATTCTATCTGTACAAACTTATTTTTTGCATTAATGTCAGAAACCTTTATACCATTTAGGTAAACAAAATCACCTAACACATCTTCATCAATACTGTTTGCAATACTTCCTGTCTTGTTAAACTCAATTAAAAAATCATAAGTGTTTTCTGTCTCATCGAAAGTTATTTTATTGTCTAGGATTTCAGGTGAGCCCTTTTTAACTAGACTGTCGAGCGTTGCCAATGAAAATGCACCTATTGAAAACGTAGCTGCTTCATCACTTACTAATTTGAGTGCAATGGCACTTACATAGCCTTGCGCATCGGCATATGATGCCAGTGGTAAACTATTTGTTCCAAAATCCCAATACGTAGCCTCTACCTTCTGCTTCATTTCGCCCAATTTTCCGTTTTTGATATCGTTTACGCTATATACTTCAAAGGTTGCACCCTTTTTTGAAGAAGTAGCTAATGTTAAGTTTAAAATTTCAAATTTATCTGCAGAGATATCTGTAACAAATTCTAATATTAAAACATCGCCTTTGCTTAATGCCTTTCCATCAGCTTTATGCGCTACCAGTGCATATCCCGTATCCGTTTCTCGTTTTGCTTCTTTCTCCCAAAATGTACTTCTCTCATTAAACACCGCTGTTGTCATGCCTTTATAATTGCCTGCTGTTTGCACTTTTACATATTCTTCCGTCATATCATATGTAACACCCAACTGATAAGGGTCATTGCTTAATGAATATCCATCCACAAAAAGTTGTCCCTCTAACTCGCAATTATTCAGTTTTAACATAATACCTCGAACCATTCCGTCACTATCTGCAAAGAATTTTGTCCGAAGTGCTAATTTTTCAATGTTATATGAACCTACATCAAATGTCTTAATTGCATTCACGAAACTTGTATCCGAAATTTTGTATACACTCCAATTATTTCCCGGTACATGTTTTAAAGATAACGTAAGCAAGTCTGATTTTTTGCTATCAATCGGGGTGACAAATTCAAGCACTACCACATCGCCTGCTTTTGCAAAACGGGAAGTAAAAAGCGCATATCCCTCACCCATTCCTTTGCCACCATCTGCCTTTTGTGAAAGATAATCATTATATTCGGAAAGTGGAAGAATCTTTATTCCGTTATATTCTTCTGAACTTTGAAGAACAAAGTTCTTATCCGTGCCATCATATTGGTTCTTAGTATCAATTAATCCTTCCGCCATGCCACTGCTAGCGCTATTACCACTTCCTGCCGGTGTCGCTGACTTTGGGGTGTCTGATAACGAGAACGCACCTACTGAAAATGTTGCTGCTTCACTGCTCGTAAGCTTCATAGCAACTGCGTTCACATAGCCATCACTATCTGCAAAATCACTACTCTTAAGCGAAACAGTAGCAAATGACCAAAAGTTCACATCTCCATTTGCCTTTACTTTTCCAAGTTTGCTATTTGAAATATCATATGCATTGTAGAATTCCAACTTTGCACCACCCTTAGTTGAAGTTGCAAATGTAAGATTGATATACTTAAACTGTTTTGCGTTGATATCATTAACGAACTCTAAAACTAAAATGTCCCCCTTCGAAAGGTTGGCACTCTTATTGTTCACATATTTTGATGAAAACAAAGCATAGCCTTCATCGGAATCAATTTTTGCATCTGTTGTCCAGAAGGTACTTCTATGTCCAAAAGGAATGACAGAAATTCCTTTATAAGATGATGCACTTTGTTGTGCCAAATAATCTCCTGTGGCATCATAGATTACCTCTTTTTCGTACGGAGATGCACTTACAGTAAATGAATCAATAAAAAGCTGCCCGCTATTTTCAGCCTTTGTGTTCTGTAAAATAATTGCATTGACATATCCTTTACTATCCGCAAACAAAGCAGTCTGAAAAGATACTTTTTCAAGCTCATAGGTACTAAAACTAAAACTCTTTCTTACTGTTGATAAAATCTTGTCTGTGGAATTGTAGGCATAGTAAGAATTTCCCGGAACCTGTTTCATAGTAAGTGTAATCACTTCAAACTCTCTACTGTCAATGGGCTCCTTAAATTCAATTACTAACTTATCGCCTTGTTTTACATTACCACCTGTAACTACTGACATGCCCTCTCCAATCTTAGTGCCTCCATCAGGTCTAGTGGATAACCAGTCATTACATGTTGTAAATGGAGCCATCTTATATCCATTGTAAGAATAAGGACTCTTCTGCAACTTAAAATATTCTTCTGTAGCGTCATATGTTTTATTCATTGTATAAGCAGCTTCTACTGTATCTGTAGTATCGAACAGATTTACTGGACCAATTGCTCCAACAAGAACACATAACGCAATGAATGTTGCAATTACTTTGTTTCTCTTTTTCATGTGTTACCTCCTCGCTTTTAAAGTGCTTTTCCGACTTTTCTTAATATATCAACAGATGGACCTGGAATACGTCCTAGTGGATCTGGTCCAACATTTAATAGATAATTAATGTTTCTTTCATTCAGATGTTTTTTTATCCGAATAACATCTTCTGGGGATTTCCAGTTCTGATCATATGCTTTATAGCCCCATGTGTCATTCAAAGTTGCCGGAGTCTCGAAAAGAAGCCCTTCCTGCTGATATTCTTCCGGAATCTCATTGTCTCCCCAACTACGATAATCATATTTAACCCCTGTTGCCCCGATACGTGAATTTAGCAAACAATCCGGTTGATACTTTTTCACCATATTGTAAAGCTCCAAAGACTGTTCTTGATTAATGGTATGAGGCGTATCAAACCAAATCAGAGCCAAATCACCGTATTGAGTTAGTATCTCTTTTACCTGTGGTTTGATTTTCCGTTCAAACACTTCTGAATAATCTTTGCCTACATGGTCTGGAAAATCCCATGTGTTACCCCACGGCATCCCTACTACATTCAAACCACACTCTGGTCCCCATCCACCTGCATTTCTCTCTCTCCAATCCAATGCCTGAGAATAATACAGACCAAACTTCATCCCTTTCTTAGCACATGCATTTGCAAGTTCTCCAACAATATCTCGTTTGAAAGGGGTTGCGTCCACCACATTGAACTTATCTACTTTAGAATGATATAAAGCAAACCCCTCGTGATGTTTGCTAGTCATAACCATATATTTCATTCCACTTTCAATTGCGATATCAACCCATTCATCCGCATTAAAATAGATGGGATTGAAAGCGGATGCCAATTTCTCATATTCCTTATTCGGAATTCGAAAATACGCTTGAATCCATTCTCCGATGGTACTACCCATTCGTTTCCCTTTCCATTCTCCTGCAAGCAAGGAATATAAACCGAAATGAATCATCATTCCATATTTCGCTTCTCGAAACCATTCTTTGTTTGTCATAGCCTTTGTCTCACCCTTTCATATTTCTAAAATTTCTATAGTCTCTCCATTCTTATTTCCATGTTACCACGTATAAAATATTGTATTTAGCACTATTCCGACCTGTTTTGTCACTATTTTGACCTTTTTTATTTTCCACTATTTTCATGCAAAATACATTTTATCTTGATTCCATAAAATTTTTCTACTGGTAACTTCTTCCATAATTTCGTTTAACTCAACAAAAGATTCATGTTTATCCAAAATGCTTATTGCATTTTCAACAACTTCATGGTAATATTCAGAAAAATTATAATTATGTTTCATTTTGTTTTTTATTCGTCAATATTTTGACATAGTAAGGAGATTTTTATGGCTCAGAACTACCAAAAAGAAGTGGAACCCGTTTTGTATGACTCCAGTGGTCTAAAAATGCTAAAATGGATTAACTTACCACCAAATAAACTATTATTTAACATGCATTGGCACGAACGAATGGAATTGATATTAGTAACCTCTGGCTACTTTCACTTTCGTATTAGGAATTATGAAACTACTTTGAAAGCAGGACAATTAGCTATTATTCCACCTGGTCAACTTCACTATGGAATGTCAGAAGAGAGTCACGTGTCCATGAGTAACATTATGTTCGATGTAAACTCTTTTTATAATCGTCTTCCTATTACAGAGCGTTTTTTAAAACCAATTGTGGAACAGAAAGTGAACTTTGTCCCTTGGACGGAAAATCCAGAAATTTTGGCCCATGTAAATTCACTTTTGGCTGATACTCATCCAAGTGATTCATTATCATTATTATCTAAAACCGGGAAACTTTATGAACTAATCGCATTATTGTATCGGCATTGTTTAATTGAAGAAGAATCTGATTTTACACCACAAAATCAGTTTCAAGATGTACTAGACTATATCAATAAACATTATGATGAAGATATTTCTTCCGCTGATTTAAGCAAGAGATTTGGATATTCGGAAGGATACTTTTGTAGACACTTTAAAATTATAACTGGATTATCTCCCATGATATACATCCGTATTCTACGCTTAGAAAAGGCTATGGAAATGTTGGCTAATGAAAATTTATCTTTTGGCGAAATTGCCACTCGTTGCGGTTTCTCCAATGCCAACTATTTCACCCGGTGTTTTAAGTCACATTTTAATATGACACCGTCGGAATATCTGCAGCAACAGAAAGAATCCAGATAAAAAATAAGAGGGAATCACGCTTCCCTCTTCTCTTTAATGATAATATATCAAGTTCCACACTAAAATCACATGAATGAATCCGTTACAATAATTTCTCCATTTGCATCATATAATGAAAATCCCTTTACTTTTACCACTGTTTGTCCAGCCAAATACTTATTTGTTGCTTCATGAAAAAAAGTCTCTATGTATCGATTTCCTGTTTTTTCATCTAACGCAATGCCCATATGATTATATTGATAACCACTCTTTTTTTCAAATAAAAGGTAATCGCTCTTTATTTTTGATTTAATTATTTCGGGATTAAAATTGATCACTGCATCTGTATAACTCAGTGTCGTAAGATTTTCGTAAGAAAAATTGTTATATCGTTCTTGAATATCCGGATAGAAAACACTAGACTTAATCATGCTTTCCGTAAATGATTCATTTCTGATTCGACTCAGTACCGTTTCTAACTTTACTATTCTATTTGTCTTATCTAACCAAAACTGAATAAGTTGTATGTCTTTTAATTTATGTAAACCCAACATATGCGCAAAATTTTCTTCTCGATAAAGAAATTCTATTGTAGAATCATTTTCGAGTTCATATATAACTTTACAATTCTCTAATCGCATATAGTCGAGATATTTCTTTTTTAAACTATCCATATCTCACCTCAAGTAAAATGCTCCTGATTATCTCAGGAGCACTATCCATATTTCTTTTGTTCGGTTCCTTTGTTTTCAGCATAAAGCCTATTCGGGAGAGCGAACCAACTCTCTGGTGGGAACTCCAGTTATGAGCCGAATGACCATAACCTTCTCTGTTCATTTAAAGAATAGCAAAGTTTTATTACCTTTTCAATGGTATTATATAAAATCGGCAAATTCACCAAAAACGCACGAAAAAAAAGGCCTCATTTTCTACATCTCTTCCGCTAACTCGTAAATCAGTTTTTCTGTCTTTTCCCAGCCAAGGCAAGGGTCCGTAATAGACTGTCCATAAGTGCCACACTCTGCGGATTGAGCCCCATCTACAATATAACTTTCAATCATAAGCCCTTTTACAAGCCCTCTAATGTCCTTGTTTACGCGACGGCTATGCATAACATCCTTGCTAATACGGATTTGTTCCAAATATTTCTTGTTAGAATTCGCATGGTTTGCATCAATAATGACTCCCATGTTCTGTAAATTCTTTTTCTGATACCACTCATATACATGCATCAAATCTTCATAATGATAATTGGCAATATTTTCGCCCTGAGCATTCATACCACCGCGCAAAATCCCATGGGCATATGGATTCCCTTGGCTTTCCACTTCCCATCCGCGGTAAATAAAGGTATGGCTACTTTGTGCTGCCTGAATGGAATTCATCATAATGGACAAATCTCCACTGGTTGGATTCTTCATACCTACGGGTACATCAATTGCACTGGCTGTTAAACGATGCTGCTGGTTTTCCACAGAGCGAGCTCCTACTGCCACATAAGCAAGCAAATCAGAAAGGTATCTGTAGTTTTCCGGATACAGCATCTCGTCTGCACAGGTAAACCCAGTCTCTTTTAACGCACGCATGTGAAGCTTTCGAATCTTTAAAACCCCTTCCAACATATCAGAGTCATGAAGCGGGTCTGGCTGATGAAGCATTCCTTTATATCCTGCCCCTGTGGTTCTAGGCTTATTAGTGTAGATTCTTGGGATGATAATCATCTTATCTGCCACTTTTTCCTGTATCGGACAAAGTCTGGAAATATAGTCCATGACTGAATTTTCATAGTCCGCAGAACATGGTCCAATAATCAACAAAAATTTATCCAACTCCCCAGATAACACTTTCTTAATCTCTATATCTCGCTCCATCCTTACCTTTTCCATCTCAGGCGTAATGGGATACATTGCCTTTACCTTCTTTGGAATTGGTAATTTTCTTTTGAATTCACAATTCATATGATGTCCTCCATTCTAGTCTTCTATTGTTACTTGAATACCTAATTGCTTTATTGTCTCATAATATCCAGGAAAACTCTTACTTACCGCCATGCAATTATGGATGGTTCCGCCTGTAATCGTACAAAGAGTTGCCAGCGTCATAGCAATTCGATGGTCATTATGGCTATCTAAGACTTCTTCCGGCTTCTTAAGTTGGCCCGGATGAACCACAATGTCATTTTCATGCACATCCACCTGGATGCCAAATTTCTTTAACTCCTCTGCCATCACGCTGCCTCGATCACTTTCCTTGATTTTCAGGCGCCGAGTACCTGTAAATACTGCACCGCCATTGGCAGCCGCCATACCGATTAGGATAGGTCCAAGGTCTGGACATTCGGATATATCCATTCCAGGTAATTCATCATCTGCAATACGCTCAAAATATTCTCGATAAATTTTATCACCCTGCAGACTATCATCCTTAAGACCATCAACAGTCACATTTCCCCCAATCAGATTCAATGCATCTAAAAATGCCCCATTGGAGTAATCCCCTTCCACGCTTCCTTCTATGGCATGGTAAGTTTGATTTCCAGAAATATAATATGTATTTTCTTTTCTTCTCACCTGAATACCATATAGCTCCAGTGCCTCTAAAGTCATCTCAATATATGCCCCACTCTCAATCGGTGGAAGTACCTCCAACACACTGTCCTCTTCCAAAAGAGGAAGGGCAAATAAAAGCCCTGTAATAAACTGGCTGCTAATATTTCCCGGAATCTTATAGTGCGTCGGCAAAAGCTGCCCCTCTAACTCTAGAGAATCCTCTGTTTTTTTGAAGAAAATACCCTGTTCTTTGCAAATATCCTCATAGATTCCCAGAGGTCTTGCAAATAAGCTTTTTGCACCTGTTAGCTTACTTTTTCCGCCACCGCTTAATAGAATTGGAATAAAGAATCGCAGGGTACTTCCACTTTCCTTGGTATCTAGCGGTCTGTCTGCCAATACTCGTTTCTTTCCAATTCCCTTCATGGTCACAGTACGATTTTCAATGGTATACTTACATCCCAGTGCCTCTAAAATTCCAAGTGTAGCTTTGATATCTTCACTCAAATCAATATTTCCGATAACTGAGGTTCCTTCTGAAAGCCCAGCTCCCATTAGCATACGATGTGCCATGCTCTTAGATGGTGGAGCAAGCACCCGTCCGAATGCTCTACTCGGCACAATGATTGCTTTTGTCTCCATGCTCCCTATGCCTCCTCGTATAACCAGTCTGTTCCAAAACGCATGGCCAGCATATCTGCTATCACAATGGCCGTCATACTGTCCACCACCACTCGGGCTCTGTGTATAATAGCCGGGTCATGTCTTCCCTGTATCTGGAAAGACACATTTTCTTTGGTATCTATATTTACGGTCTGCTGTTCCTTATAAATAGATGGCGTTGGTTTAATCACAGTGTTAAATAGAACTGGCATACCATTTGTAATACCTCCATTGATACCCCCGTTGTTGTTGGTCTTGGTCACGACCACACCTTCTTGAATTTCAAATGGGTCATTGGCCTTACTTCCCTTCATTTCCGCAAATGCAAATCCCTTTCCAAATTCAATTCCTTTCACCGCAGGAATGCTGAAAATTCCATGAGAAAGCATGCTTTCCATGGTGTCAAACCAAGGTTCTCCAACTCCTGCAGGAAGCCCTGTAATCACAGTTTCCAACACGCCTCCCACACTGTCGCCTTCATTGGCTGCTTCTTCCATATAGGCACGCATTTGTTCTGCCGCGTCATCATCTAACACTGGGAAAATCAGATTGTTTACCTTTCTAATCTCTTCCTCATAATTTGCAAATGGAACATCTTCAATAGTTCCACATTTTTTTATATGACTTCCAATCTGAATGCCCTTTTTCCTCAATGCATCCAGAAGTATTGCTCCTGCAGCAACGATTGGTGTTGTAATTCTTCCGGAAAAATGTCCGCCACCGCGATAATCTGCAAATCCATGGTATTTTTCCATAGCTACATAATCCGCATGTCCCGGTCGCATGAAATCTTTCGTTTTGGAGTAATCCTTACTCTTTGTATTATGATTCTCAAACAAAATGCAAATCGGAGTACCTGTTGTCTTCCCCTCAAACACGCCACTTACAATGTGTGGCTCGTCTGACTCCACACGCTGTGTAGAAATCTTGCCATGAGGTTTCCTTAGGTTCAATTGCTTTCGCATAAAATCCATGTCCACTTGGATTCCCGGTGCAACTCCATCTATCACCACGCCAATCTGGCCTCCATGACTTTCGCCGAATAAGGTCACAGTAATGCTATTTCCAAATACATTTTTCATGTTACTCACGCCCCAATCTATCAAGCACCTGTTCCATCGGCCATTCTTCAATCTGACCATTTCCAATCTCTGAAACAAACACAACGGAACAATTCTTGTTGCTTGCTTTTTTATCATGCAGGATTGCTTCCTTTACTTCTTCCAGATTAAATTCCGAAAGGCTAGGAACGACAAATCCTAATTTCTCATATATTGCTAACAATTGCTTCTTTACTTCCTCGCTGCTCATGTATAGCATTCCCAAAGCCACACATTCACCATGCAGGTATTTCCCTTTTGCGGCACTTTCAAAGCCATGTCCAATGGTATGTCCAAAATTCAATATCTTTCGCAGATGGCTTTCTTTTTCATCCTGCTCCACCACATATTTTTTTACAAGTAAAGCCTTTTCAATAATGAGATCTATATGCTTTTTCCAATCGTCCTTTAAAAACAAATCAAACAATTCCTTGTCACTGGTTGCTCCCATCTTAATTGCTTCAAAAAGCCCATTTACAATCTGGGGCTCTGACAAAGTATGTAGCGTATCCGGGTCTATCAGCACTGCCTTAGGCTGATAAAAGGCACCTATAATGTTTTTGATTCCCGCAAGATTAACCGCTGTCTTCCCTCCAATGGAGGAATCCACCTGGGATAATACTGTGGTTGGTATATTATAGAAATCAATGCCTCGCATATAGAGTGATGCCACAAATCCGCCTAAGTCTCCGACTACACCACCGCCAACTGCTACCACACAGTCTTTTCTACTGAATTGGTGTTCTAACATCTCTACCAAGATTTCTTCCGCCGTATTTAGAGACTTACTGCCTTCGCCTTGCGCCACGACCTTGATGTAGCTCTCCATGCACTGGGCTGCTATATTTTCTGCATATTGCATTGGAACGCCTACGTCTGTAATAATCATGACCTTACGATTTAGATTCAGTAACTCGGCTGCCCTTTTTAAATTTCCTCTTTCTAGTTCGATGTTGTAGCTGTCGTTGCCTAATTCCATGCGAATCATTGTATTATCCTACTTTCCTACTAATCTCATACTAAATAATATAATCTTCTAAACTTTATTTGTCAACCAAAATCGCTTTATCACTTTAAATCATTAATGTGAAAATATTGATTTATTTCTTGACTTTAATGATGCAAATCAGTATAATTTATTTTGTGGTTGAAAAACCTGCCGAAATGGCTCAGTTGGTAGAGCGACGCATTCGTAATGCGTAGGTCGTGGGTTCGAGTCCCATTTTCGGCTTGATAATTTAATTAAATATAAAACCAAAGAAAATCAAGACTCTTTATGGTCTTGATTTCTTATTTACTTATGTTGTGCAATATTGTAATATCAATTTATGAAGACAATCACACCTAACTTGAATCAGTAAACATTTTCAGAAAGGAAGTGAGTTATGAATACATCAATGTTTATAAAACAATTATTAGAACGGTTTCAAATCGAACACGCAAAACGTGACCGTTCCGGAGTCTATGGATTTACCCAACGCCTTATGGCGTATAACTCTAATAAAATTGAAGGAAGTACTCTGACTGAAGAACAAACTGCATCCCTTTTTGAAACCGGTGTCTTGCCACTCTCAGACAATTATTATCGTGCAAAAGATGTGGAAGAAATGAATGGACATTTCTTAATGTTTAATAAAATGCTGGCTACTCTGAACATTCATCTAAATCACGACTTGATTAAGCAATTTCATTATGAATTAAAAAGTGGTGTTTTCGAGGATCGCGCAAACGGGTATGCAATCGGAGATTACAAAAAACGTCCTAACATGATTGGTATCCACCAGACCACTCTTCCATCACAAGTATTCGATGAAATGGAAAAACTCCTTGACTGGTACTCAACACAAAACATCTCTTTAGAAACACTTGCCGAATTCCATGCAAGATATGAAATCATTCATCCTTTCCAAGATGGTAATGGTAGAACAGGACGTATGATTCTCTTTCGGGAATGTCTACATCACAATATAGCACCTTTTATTATTGAAGACAAAAACCGTCCGGAATATTTAGAAGCACTAAAAGAATACCGAGAAACAAAATCCACCATTGGATTAGTTAAACTATTTAAAAAGGAACAAGAATATTACTATAATCAGTGTCAATACTTCTTTACAGAATAACTATTAAAAAAAGGGCTCTCCGACAAATGTTGGGGTTCGCAAAAAAGGATACGAACCATGTCGTATCCTTTTTCATTATCTTTTATTATCCATTTCTACGTTTTTTAAATGTAAGAACTGCATATCCTGCGCAGAGGATCATCACAATTGCCCATGTATATGTTGTTGCATCACCCGTTGCCGGAGAAACTTTTACTACTGTTACTTCAAATGGGAATGTTTCGTTTCCATAAGAAATTGTCACTTTTTGTGTTCCCTCTTTTGTAGCGTCATATCCGCTTACGATAAATCCATCTGTAACTGTTTCTACATTGCCGTCCACAAATGTAACTTTTAATTCCATTCCAGTTGTATCGAATGATTCGCCTACTGTATAGGTTGTCTTAGTAGGATTCTTGATAAGTTCTGCTGATTTAACTAAAGCAGCAATATCATCCACATCAATCTTATTGTCGCCGTTTACTTCTGCTTGATAGTAAATGTCTTTCATTTCAACTGTTCCATTGATTACACCAAGGATTAGGTTGATGTCTGCACTTCCGATAACACCATCAAGGTTCAGGTCACCAGCAATAAATTTATCTAATACACAAATCTTAACCGAATCCGTTAAGCCATTTTCTGTTTCAACAGTAACTACAGCTGTACCGGCATTTTTTGTAAACCACAT
>JAZQBW010000022.1:0-8667 GCA_045545895.1 Faecalimonas sp. | reverse complement strand
TGGAAAGCTGCGAAAATGCTTGTCCGGTCCAGATCGTGTAGAATGTTTTTTTCCAGTTTTGTTGCATGATAATATTCCTTTTTTTCTTCTATTTAAATTATATCCTAGCCTTGCGGAGACTTCAACCGAACAAATGAAAGTTGCTTATATAAGTAAATTATGTTATACTCCAAATCGTCAGTTCGAAACCATCCTGACGTAAAATAAAACTAAGGAGACAACAAAATATGAAAAACAAAAAGGTATTATTTTTAGTACAGGCGGCTATGATTGGAGCAATCTATGTGGTGCTCACCCTTCTGTTTCAGCCCTTTTCCTTTGGGCAGATTCAGGTGCGCATTGCTGAAGCACTTACCATCTTACCAGTCTTTACGCCAGCAGCAATTCCCGGATTATTTGTGGGATGCCTGATTGGTAACATTTTAGGTGGAAGTATCCTTCCAGATATTATCTTCGGAAGTCTGGCAACCCTAATCGGTGCTATTTTTACCTATGTGCTACGCAAACAAAATAAGTATCTGGCCCCATTACCACCGATGATTGCAAACACACTAATTGTTCCATTTATACTCTATTACGCATACGGAATCAATCTTCCAATTCCGTTTATGATGATGACAGTAGGGATTGGAGAAATCATTTCTTGTGGTGTGCTGGGTATGATTGTTTATGCTTCATTAGAAAAATATAGATATCGGATTTTCAGAGATTTGTAAAATTAAGGACAATAACGAATTCCTTCATTGGTTATTGTCCTTTTTATATGACTTTATAAACTTATCTTGCATACCCAAGGAAGGTATGCCCGCTACCACTGGTCAGCTCATCTACAACAGCAAATGTCCTACTTCGAATTCCACCATCACTTGGGTCAATATAGGTAATTGTCTGGGCATCATATCCTACTAACACGATGGCACTATCGCTACCGGTCATAGCAATTACCGGCACTCCTTTATCAATGAGATATCTCATGTCTGCCGATGAACCGCCCTTGAATCTAACAGCCTCACCACCAGAAAATTCATCTAAAATCTGCAATGCCGACTTACTTTGTATTTCTGTAGCCACGTCCACGGAAACATCTTCATACTCCAACACAGCCCTTACACTTGCAGCAAGTGCAGACTCACCACTATTTGCACGAAATCCACCAATTTCAAAATTGCGATACCAGGATACTCGGTTCCCATCTTCCCACACATAATTTTGCCTTGGGGAAATAACCACACCTGCAATTTCTTTTGCAACCTGTACTGCCTCACCTGCTTCTCCATAAACATCTATTAGTTCACCCAGGCCAAATACGCCGTATCGTGACTGTTCAAAATCAACTGCAAATGCCATGGTCGTGTCTCGTTCAAACAAGACCTGCTTCGGTTTTAACAATTTTGCTTTCTTATTATCAATTCCCTCTTCAAAGATAAGACGAAATTGTGTTTCTTTCAAATCCGTCCAATAGGACTGCAAGGTCACCAGACTGGATTTTTCTTCATTGTTAGTAATGTAGTCTTCGCCTACCTGAGTGTATACATTTCCCTGTTTTACAGCCTTATTCAGGGTAATCATATTTGTTTCTATTTTAATGCCTATGAGAAAGCTTCCCTCTTCTCCATAGGTCTTTACCACCTGGTTTTTAGAATCACGGATTTGCAATTGATACATCCCCAGTATAGATTCTCCAGATGACAAGGTTCCCGCATCTTCATTTCTAGCAATTCCGTAGACGAAATCACCCATAACAAATCCCAATGGCTGAATCACTTCTCCCTCAGCCACCTTGACAATCTGCTCTGTACCTGTTGCAAAATCAAGAACAACGGCCTCTGAAGGTATGTCTGATTTTTGATATGCAATCAGATGGCCATCCTCCGAAGAAACATACTGTCCCTGTTCTAGCTGTTCAAGCACAGTGGTTCTCTCATTTGTCTCTAAATCCACCTTGCAAAGAGTTCCTCCTGCTAGCACATAAAGCATGTTGTTTTTGTCACTATAATATGCCAGTTTTCCAAGTTCCTTTTCAATGGCAACATGGGACTGGTTGCTTGGAATAAATGCTTTTTCCTCCACAACATTTTTCCCAAGATCAAAGTAATAGATGGCAACACCGGATTCTCCCTCGTGAGGTCCACGATTCATATAGCCGTACACTGCAAATGTCAGGTTCCCGTCATTTTCCATGGAAAGAATCTTGAGGGAGTGTCTGTCAAATCGGTTTCGAATATCTTCTTTTTCCGAATCTGCAAAACTAAACACCAGTGCAAACTCATCATCCTCTTTACTATAACTCCAAAGTTCATCCCCCTGTACAAATGAAACAATCGTACCCTTTTCGTTCAACTTATACTGCATATCCTGCGTAGTCAATCCCAGTATGATGCCTTTACTACTTAGAACCACATTGGTGGGATCAAACACCTCTTCCATGGTTCGGTCATAACTTAACAGATAATATTTCCCGTCCACATAATGCACTCGGAAAAACTCCTTCACATTATGTATTTCCTCGTCATTATTATCACCTGCGCAGCTCACCTGATATTCTAATTGAATGGAGGTATATGCTGCCTTTGTCTCTGCCACATTCCACCGCACTGGACCCATGATTTTCGGATTCAATTTTCCCCAGATGATATGTTCCAAATCCGAATGAATGGTTACATGCTGCAAGGTGGTGTTATCCCCCTGCTCATTAGATTCCATCACTCGTTTCACACTGTCTGTATCCTGCTTTTCCAGTATATTTGTGTGAAGTGTTTTTACATAATCCATGCACTCCGGGAAATAAAGGTCCGTGGCATTTGTCACCCTCGTGTAATAGTAAATGCTTCTTCCTTTTTCCAACTTCAGTTGAACTTGCAGCAGCCCCTCCTGAGTTTCATCCAAAACATCCCCCACATGGACTTCCAGCGTATCTTCCACGTCTTTTACAGTCTTCTCGAATCGTTTTTCTTTTCCATCTATAGAGTAGACTCTATAAGTAAGGGATTGTATTTTCTGCTCATATTTCTGAACATTCAACACTACATTGCGATTGGGGTCTAGCGGTGTTATCTTATCTCGAACCGCCATAACATCCATTTCATTCACATGTCCGGCAAGCAAGTTTATCTCCTGCCCTTCTACTGTAAAAGAAATGGTGGGAAGCGTGGCCAAGCCCATATCAGCCGTCATATCTGCATTTCCACGATTCGTATAATAACTAAATCCAATCAACGCCAGAACAAAAACAACTGTCAATAGGCTAATTCGTATGATTCGCTCTTTCATCTACGCTTCTTTCCTTTCTTTCAACAATCTACCAAGCATAGGGTCCACATGTAAAAACTCCTGGCAACTCTTTATCTTGCCCAGATTTTCCTTTTTCTTGCCTGTTTTCACTGCTCGAATCAAGATATTTTTTGGCGTATGCTCCATATCGATAAACTCCAGAATCTGCGCATCATAACCACAGCTTTCCAAATATTCCGCACGAAGTGCGTCTGTTACAAGTGCCGCCATTCTCTCCTTAATCAAACCATATTTTAATACTGGCTCCAAGATATCATTTTGCATCTGACCATTGAGCTCATGTTGACAACACGGGACGGATAAAATCACCTTCGCATTCCAACCGACTGCCTTATCCAACGCAAAATCTGTTGCAGTGTCACAGGCATGAAGTGTTACAACCATATCTACTTGGTTTACCCCGGTGTAATCTGCAATGTTGCCCTCTAAAAACTTCAGCTTTTTGTAACCATATTTTTCACTCAGTTCATTACAATGGCGAATCACATCTGACTTCAAATCCAAACCAATGATGCGCACATCATAATTTTTCATCTCATGTAAATAGTAATACATGGCAAATGTAAGATATGATTTCCCGCAGCCAAAATCCAGAATGGTTACCTCTCTATGTTTTGCCAATTGAGGAAGAATGTCTTCGATAAATTCTAAAAATCGGTTGATTTGGCGGAACTTATCAAATTTTGTACGCACAACCTTCCCATCTGCTGTCATGACTCCCAGGTCCTGCAAAAATGGAACCGCTATCCCTTCTTGTAAAATATATTTCTTGCTTCTGTTGTGGGAGAGATTCACCTCTTTTGCGCAACCGGTCTGCTGCTTTTTCTGAATGGTCACTTTTCCCTTTTTACTTACAAGAACAGTATATCGAAATATTTTTGTTTCCATCTGCATCTGTTTAAACTGCTTCATATATTCCGTTAATACTTCTACTGTCTGTTCTGCTTTATAATTTTCATGAAACACCTGATTATTCTTATGAGCTTCACATTGAAAATACAACGCCCCCTGCTTTAAGATTGGGCGCACTTTCACCTTAGTAATTCCATTCTTATCCTTCGGATTGCTGAGAGTGGCACTAAGAAAATCTATATTTAAACTATCTTCTAATAATTTCTTAATTTCCATTTTCATTTATATTCAATCTAAAGATTTTTTAGTTCACATCAGAATCATCAAATTCAAAATCTTTCTCCGGCAAAATAGCATTCAATAAAATTCCAACGATTGCTGCCATAGCAAGTCCTGTAATAGTAACGCTGATTCCACCGATTGCAAATGTAGCACCACCGGTTAAACCAAGTGCCAACACCAAAATTACTGCCGCAACGATGGTATTACGTGATTTAGCAAAATCAACTTTTGCTTCTACCACATTTCTTACACCGATGGCTGAAATCATACCATAAAGCACGAATGAGATACCGCCTACAATTGATGAAGGTACAGAATAAATAATTGCTGCAAACTTCGGGCAGAAAGAGAATAAAATTGCAAAATAAGCTGCAATTCTTACGACTCTTGGGTCATACACTTTAGAGAGTGCCAGCACACCTGTATTTTCTCCGTAAGTTGTGTTTGCAGGTCCACCAAATAAGGCTGACATTGTAGTTGCAAGACCGTCACCCATCAATGAACGGTGAAGTCCTGGATTTGCAATAAAGTTTTTACCACAAGTGGCTGAGATGGCTGACATATCTCCAATATGTTCCATCATAGTAGCAAGGGCGATTGGCATAATTGCAACGATTGCAGAAATCGCAAGGGATGCATCCTTTACTCCACCAAATACGGTTGATGACCACTCAATTGGGAATCCAAGCCAAGCCGCTTCTTTCACTTGTGTAAAATCAATTGCAAAGCCTTCTATACCAAGACCATTTCCTAATACAACTGCTATGATGTAAGAACCAACGATACTAACAAGAATCGGCACAATTTTAAGCATTCCTTTTGCAAATACATTGATCACGATTACAAGTGCAAGTGTGATAATTGCCAATGTCCAGTTGGTTGTACAGTTGTTGATTGCAGATGGCGCTAACCCCAATCCAATTGCAATGATAATTGGTCCTGTCACAACCGGTGGGAATAATTTCATAACTTTTTTAATACCAACTACTTTTATGACTGCTGCAAGCACCAAATACAGAAGTCCAGCACACGCCACACCCAAACATGCATATGGTAACATTTCCTTATTTGCACTGCCATCTTCCAGCATTGGTGCTACCGCTGCATATCCACCAAGGAATGCAAATGAGGAACCTAAAAATGCAGGCACCTGAAATTTTGTAAATAAGTGGAACAATAATGTTCCCAAGCCTGCCATAAGCAACGTTGTTGAAATATCTAATCCTGTGATAAGTGGAACAAGCACTGTTGCTCCAAACATTGCAAACATATGTTGCAACCCTAGAACCAACATCTTTCCTCCACCTAGTGTTCTAGCATCTGTAATGCCTTCGTTTTGTGTAATTACTTTTTCTTCTGACATTCTCTTTTTCCTCCTATTTTGTACCAAAGATACGGTCTCCCGCATCACCAACACCCGGAACAATATATCCGATTTCGTTCAAATGACTATCACATGCCGCGCAATAAATATCCACATCCGGATGCGCCTTCTGCAATGCTTCAATTCCTTCTGGGGCTGCAATGGTACACATAAATGTGATTTTACGAGGCCCTCTCTTCTTAATCTGTGAAATTGCATCAATAGCAGAACCTCCCGTTGCAAGCATCGGATCTACTACAAACACATCTCTCTGATCAATATCTTTTGGTAATTTGCAGAAATATTCTACCGGTTTCAATGTTTTCTCATCACGGTACATACCAATGTGACCGATTCTGGCAGATGGCACCAACTGAAGCGCTCCGTCTACCATTCCCAATCCCGCACGAAGAATTGGTACAAACGCAAGTTTTCTTCCTGCAATATGTTTGCATTTTGCCACAGCAATCGGAGTCTCCACTTCTACTTCTTCCAATGGAAGGTCTCTTGTAGCCTCAAAAATCATAAGCATGGAGATTTCGTTGATTAACTGGCGAAAATCTTTTGTACTTGTATTTTTGTCGCGAAGAATGCTGAGCTTGTGCTGAATCAATGGATGATCCAAAATTACGACTTTACTTTGCATGACTCTACTCCTTTAGACATTTCTTTCTATGATAGCACTTTTGGGATGGGATTACAAGGGAAGGAAGGCTTTTCCACAACAAGAAAAGGACTTGCTTTTTTTCTGTAATATAACATAATATAAAGAAAAAAGGAAATCACGAAAAATGTATTTGGTATCAATTTATTTTGACGAAAAGACAAACAGAAAACTTCAGTTTTATATCAACAAAGTGGCTGAGCAGACTGGAAATACCTTTATGTTAGAGGTCAATGTTCCGCCACATATAACTATCTCCGCATTTGAAACGCTAGATGAGCAAACAGCAATTGATGCAATGAATCGCATTGTGAATAAATTACAGCGGGGGTTGCTTGAATGGGTTTCTGTAGGCCAATTTTTCCCGTACGTGATCTTCCTCTCTCCAGTTCTAAATGAATATCTGCACGAAATGTCTGTGCAAATATCCAGCGAACTTGAAAAAACAGATGGGATTAAAATTAGTCCATATTATCGGCCATTTCATTGGCTTCCACATACCACAATCGGAAAGAAACTATCAAAAGAAGAGATGAAGGTAGCCTTTGATGTTCTCCAGAGTAATTTCAGCCGTTTCAGTGGTGAGGTCGTGCGCATTGGGCTTGCGAAGCCAAATCCCCACCGTGATATTGCAAATTGGGCGTTGAGATAGAATATTCTTTTTGTCCACCAACAGAGAAAAAGCCCTGTTTCCAAGGCTTTTTCTCTTAGTTATCTAAAGGAATGAGAGTAAAGTCACCCCAAATTGAGGAAGAATTGATTCTTTTGACTTAGCTAATCTTTATGCAAAACTTCCCAATGTCCTGTTTTCCGTGAACCTTCTCGACTAATCATTTGTTTCTCACTTAAACTAATTAAAGTTCTTTTTACCGTACTAAGCGAACATCCGAGTTTCTCAGCCAATGAATGTCGTGTCAATGAATTATCCTCACGTAACAAATCCAACATTCCTTGTTCAAGTTCAGTAAGTTCGAATTTTATAGGTTCATTTATAGGTTCATTTATAGGTTCATTTTGAACCAATAAATCCGGATGAATCGGTATTTCTACCGTCACTGCACGTCTATCTTCATCCGTAAAGAATCTTGCTTTTGGCGAACCATTCAATCTCAATTCTTCTTGAATAGTTGGAATACCTGTGGATTTTCCTTCCGACAAATCCAATTCTTTCAAAAACTCACCTAATCGTTTGTTTCGATAATATCTAGAAGAAAATCTCTCTCCTTTTTCTATTACACTTTGCGGAATAGAACGATCTATACCCGGATAACTGATAATACGAACTAGTTCAGGTTCAATTTCTATTATTATTGACTGATGAGACATATAATCTCTATGATAAAAAGCATTTACTACTGCCTCCTCCAATGCTTGATATGGATAACTGAATCTACGGATAGCCTCCATTTGGTAATTCACCTTTGTAACTTTCTCAAAAATTACCAAGTCCTGCAATTTTTCCATAGTACGTTTAATCATCATTGGAACAGAACCTTTAATTGCCGGAATTTCTATAAAATTATTAGGATTCTTTATACTACCTTCCGGAAATTTTGTGATTTCCACCTGCGTATATGGAAAGAACTTGTCCAAATGTTCACAAAACATCATAAGTGCAACATTTGAAAGGTACTGATGTTCTGGTGGTCCCACTAACAATTGCATGTCATTTAATATTTCCATAACACCACGTTTGTTAATCTGTTTCGCCAATTTGCTTCTAGTCGTATTTAAATGGTCTGTTAATAATGCGATGGAGATATCATTTTCCGTCGCTTCAAAATTTGGTCGTGTATCAAACGGAGCGTAGTTTGTCATGTTTATTAATTCACGTTCCTGCTCTACATTTGCACGCACTGAGCTAGACGCATAACGAATATAATAATAATGCTTCTTATCTTTCTTCGCTGTAACATGCTCTGGCACTTTATATGGTCTTTGTATTCCTGGCGTTACCCACAACACCATAATGATTTTATTATCTACTTCCTCGATAATTACTTTTGGAAAATAGGCCGGAATCATAGTGTTGTTATAGCCCAGAATCTCTTTTTGGATTTTATCTATTTCATATTCATCTAAACCTTTTACCGGACGAACTGCTACACCATTATTTTCTTCAACACCAATCAAAATATATCCGCCACCAACATTGTCAAAATCATTGGCATATGCGCATACACTGTGATAAATGTCATCCGGACTCCATCCTTCT